>JAAZEI010000272.1 GCA_012512355.1 Clostridiales bacterium
GCAACCGCTAAAGTATCCACTGATAATCAATCCACCCAACCATAAAGAGGAGGGAGCAAAAAAAAAGGGGATAGTAGCGACAAAGCATAAGCCCATGCCACCAAGCATTATGCTTTTGGCTATCGCAGTAGACTTGACAAACAGCCCGCAGGTAAAAAGGCCGACAAAATGAGAGATAATTGCAGCCAGAATGTAATTACCGGTGCATGATTCATGTAGCTTAAGCATGCTATACAACACCTGCCCCTCAAACTGGAACGACAGGATGTAAGCGAAGAGAAATGAAAATCCGGCAATAGAAAGTCTGCTGGCATTTATTGATTTATGGCCGTTCATGTGATACCCTCATCTTTTTTCGTTTCACAGTATAGTTTGACAATTATATGGCGGCAAGCGCCTTGTATACTGGCACCCGTTGAAATTCTAACGTATCATAAATTTCGCACAATGAAAAATTTCAGACATTCTCTGAAATTTTCGGTTTTACGCTTCGTAAAGGCATCGAAACCCAAATCAAACATTTCGTTTATGTATCCATATATCAGGTTCAGCTCTTCCTTAGTCTGATCCAGGAATTTTATATTGTTCTTGTGCATATACTTGGTTTCTTTGGCCAGAAAGACCGAGTAATCACCCAGCCTTTCAATATCGTTCCCATAATCAGAAAAAATGATTGATCAATATCTTTGATGACACCAGTAGCCAGGAAAGCAATGAAAACACCAATTGCCGCAGTAGATGATTGTATGATGGCAGTAAAGAGAATACCCAATAACACCAGCAGGATGGGACTATTCATTATTTAATACGTGAATACTCTGGAGAGTTGAATGCTTAGTAGACTCAGCTCCGCCAATTGCCATTTCCATCACTTCCAAACCGATAAACAGCATGCCAAAGCCGATCAGTAACGGCGCTATTCTGTTTAGAGGTTCGTTGTCAGTGGTAAAAGTAATCAGAACACCTACAAAAGCAAGCGACACAAAAATTGAGCTGATGCTGAAGCCCCATTGCTGAAGCCTGAAAGAGCAAATAAGTATGCTGTAAGGGTTGTACCTAGTTTCGCGCCTAAGATAAAGCCGGCGCCTTGTTTGACTGTTACTATTCCCGCATGAGCAAGACCGACCGTCATGATCGAAGTTGCAGAAGAAGACTGCACAATCGCTGTAGAACCAATTCCAATCCCGTAATTAACGACTCTGTTTCTGTCTAACCTCTTGAACAGATTTCGGATACCCGGGCCAGTACTCTGCTCCAGGCCGGAGCTCATCAGCTTCATGCCATACATGAACACAGCAACTCCGCCCAACATCGTCAGAAGATCCATTAATATTTCCACTGTATTCTCCCATTTCCCCCCAGTTCAATTTATGCTGCTTATTATCTCATCAGCAATTAGCAACGTGTCAAATACAAATTATATGGTAATTGAAGGTTTTTTGGTTGCTTACATGCACTTCCTGGCAGCAATTCTTCCTGTCATAATTGCTGTAGGCCCACCGGCAGGGCTATAGACCCACTTTCCTGCCGCATAAATATCCGGCAGTTCGGTTTTAACTGAATTGCCCATATTGAACATGCTGGTAACCACAGGGATTTTGCCTTCAAATGACCAGCCAACAATAGACCCCTCGGAGCTGCCCACCCGTTCGTAAATGGAGCAAGGCGTCGTAGAAAAGCTGAACAGCACCTTTTCCTTCATTCCGAAATAAAGGCTCGAGGAAATTGTGGTGATGATCTGCTCCTCGAATCTCGCTTTAAACAGTTCGTACCAGCCCCTGGCACGAATTCGTCTAGTCAGCTCATAATCAAAAAGAACGCTGATAATCATTCCCGTTTTTCCCGCTGGCGCCGCGTCCGGGTCACGAAGCACCGGGATTGATATCTCAAAGGTGTTATAACTGCAGAATCGATCCAGCCAGGCAAACAGCTCTTCCTTCTCTAGGGTTTCCCAGCGCTGAAGCAGCTGCTGAAGCTGATCGGTATGTATAGTTCCGAGGCCTTTGCGGTCCGGTGTATAAAAAGAGTGGCCGCTTGTCTTCTCCTGAAAAAAAGCAGGAGGCAGATCCAATGCAAGAAAAACCGAAAATACAGATTCTGCTCCTTGGTGAGCCAGGATCGCCTGCTTTTTTCCCCGGAAATTGACCAGGGACTTTTTATTCAATCCCTCGTCATTTGTGATGGTATACAGGGTCTTCAGATCTCCTGTCCAGATCATTTTCTGATATTGGTACTCGTTCCCCTCCGCGTCCTTCAGAAGCCTTCGCTGAGCGTCAACACTGATTATCTCGGTGTGATACTTTATCTCACCGCCCCGTTCTTCTATGGCTTCAACCAGCTTCTGAACAAAGGAGCCTACCCCTCCTTTGGGATACAGGTAATCGTTGTAAAGAGCAAAATAGCTGAGGGCAAAGAAGACCGGTGTATTTCTGAAAAAATGCTGGCCAATCATATCCTTCAGGGACTGATTAGCAGCCAGACTGGTCAGATACTCCTCGAAAGGAGTGTTCATTTTTTGAATCCGGTACATCGTTCTCAAAAATTTCAGCACCCACATGATCGTTGAAGGCAATAACGTAAAAATATTCTTTTTCTTTTTTGAAAACAACGGATTATTTACACCGTAGAGGACCTTCATGTCCTCAATGATATCGTGAATTGCCTGGATAATCCGGTCAACCTCAAGCCTGCTCTCAGGATACAATTCCTTTAACACTTGAGAATATTGAGCCAGCCCCTCTTCTCCTTCAATTCTGAACAATTTGTCCTCAATTCCGAGAGTGATCGGGTTTGGGAGGAGCTCAACATCCAAGGCAAATTCTTTGATCAATGGCTTCACAAGGCCTGCGTTGACCAATGCTCTCGCGCCGGCTTCAAAGCGATAATTATTCCTTTCAAAAGTACTCATAAGCCCGCCGCAGCGCTCATTTTTTTCAAGCAGAAGTACCTCTTTACCCGAATGAGCGAGACTTAAAGCAGCAGTCAGAC
>JAAZEI010000273.1 GCA_012512355.1 Clostridiales bacterium
AGCCAGCCGGCTTTGTTGCCCATCAGCTCTATGACCATCACGCGGCCATGGCTGTCGGCTGTGGTGTGGATGCGGTCGATGACGTCCGTGGCGATTTCCACCGCGGTGTGAAAGCCAAAGGTAAAATCGGTGCCGGCAATGTCATTGTCAATGGTTTTGGGAAGACCAATGACATTGAGGCCCTCTTCGCTGAGCAGGTTGGCCGTCTTATGGGTGCCGTTGCCGCCCAGGGTGACCAGGCAGTCCAGGCGCATTTCTTTGTAGTTGCGTTTCATGTCGTCGATTTTGTCAAAGCCCTGGCTGTTGGGGCCGCGCATTTCGCTAAAGGGTGTGCGGCTTGTCCCCAGGATGGTGCCGCCGCGCGTTAAGATATTGGAGAACTGACTTTCCTCCATCTGGACATAATCCCCCTCAATCAGCCCGCGAAAGCCATCACGTATGCCGATAATCTCCGCGTCAAAGAGGTGGTAACTCGCGCGTACAACGCCCCTGATCGCGGCGTTAAGGCCCGGGCAGTCGCCGCCGGCTGTTAAGATTCCAATGCGTTTTTTCATGATTCCCCTCCTTGAAGATGTCTTGATATCCCATCAGGGAAAAGAAAGAAGCTGCAGGGGTGTGCTCTGCAGCCTCTTGCGTATCATTTGATACCAAATACGCCCAGGATATTGCGGGTAATCGAGCGCCCGACTGTGTAGCCCGCGCCGGAAGCCGTGGAGCGGGTGAAGCTCTGCAGCATCCGCTCAGCGGTTGTGGGCTGCTGTTTGGCCTGCTTGACTGCCTTGGCGCGTGGTTCTTCCTGCGGCTCGTATTGGCCCGTTTTGGGGTTGTAGGCCAGGATAGGCGGCATGGTCTGCTGTGTCTGGGGCATGACAGGCTGCTGCGCCTGGGGCATCGCCTGGGGCTGTGCCGGCTCCTGCGTTTGAGTCTGGGGGTAAGCGGGCTGGGCAGCTGGCGGCGCGTAGATTGTCTTCTCGACCACCCGGTCGATATAATTGCCGGTGGCAGGGTCATAGACTTTAAAGCTGATGGCCTGGACTTCCTGCACAGGTTGGGCTATTTCAACTTCTGTTTTCTGCGCGGGCACAGGCTGCAGGATATTGGTCATGCGCACCCCTGCCTGGGCATACCTGCCGGATAAAATCTCATAGGCGCTTTCGCGGTCAAACATGTCTTCATATTTGCCCTTAAGGTCACTTGCGTCAATCAATTGCGCGCGCAGGCTGTCGCTGATAAAACCGATGGAAGAGGAAGGCGGCAGGATGGTTGCCCGCTGGGTCACCGAGGGGCTGCCGTCATCCTGGAGGAAGCTGAGCAGCGCTTCGCCCGTTGCCAGGTTGGTGATGGCCGTCTGGGTATCGAAGTTGGGATTGGGCCGGAAGGTCTGGGCAACCGAGGCGATGATTCTTTGCTCAGCAGGCGTGAAGGCGCGCAGCGCGTGCTGTACGCGCGCTGAAAGCTGGGAGAGAACAGTTGAGGGCACATCCGCCGGATTTTGCGTGACAAAAAATACCGCGACACCTTTTGAGCGAATCAGGCGAATGGTCAGCTGAATCTTGTCGAGCAATTCCTTGGGGCAGTCTTCAAACAAGAGGTGAGCCTCGTCAAAGAAGAAGACCATCTGCGGTAATTCCGCATCCCCGCGCTCGGGCAGCAATTCATAGAGTTCCCCCAGCATCCACAGCATGAAAGCGGAGTAGAGCGCCGGGCGCAGGAAGAGTTTGTCGGCCGTCAGAATGTTAATCATGCCCTGACCGCGCTCATCCTTGACAAACCAATCAGCGATTTCAAGGGCCGGTTCACCGAAAAATTCATGGCCGCCCTGGTCTTCAAGCACAGCGATGGCGCGCTGGATGGCGCCGATGGACGATTTTGAAATGTTGCCGTAGCGCAGGGTATAATCCTGCGACTTCTCCCCCACATACACAAGCATCGACCGCAGATCTTTCAAATCGATCAGCAGCAGCCCTTCTTCGTCAGCGATGCGAAACACCAGGTGCAGCACCCCTGTCTGGGTTTCATTGATTTGCAGCATCCGCGCCAGCAGCAGGGGCCCCATTTCAGACACAGTGGCGCGCACGGGGTGACCGCTTTGACCAAAGACATCCCAGAAAGTCACCGGGAAGGCCCGGTTGGTGTAGCCGGAGGTTAACCCGACTTTTTCAAGGCGGTCCGTGATGCGCTGCGTGCGCTCCCCGGGCTTGGCCAGGCCTGCCAGGTCGCCCTTGACATCGGCCATAAAAACCGGGACGCCCAGCTGTGAAAACCCCTCGGCCAGCACCTGCAGGGTCACAGTTTTTCCTGTCCCTGTGGCGCCTGATATCATGCCATGACGGTTGGCCATCGCGGGCAGCATGTAAACCGGCCCCTCGTCCCCTGTTCCCACCCAAATCTTGTTATCTGTCAGCATAATTTGTTCCTCCCCAATCGCTTAGCAGTTCCTTGTTTGTCCAGAAGTTCATATACGGTGAATCGTTTTTATCGTATGCGGCTGACCGTCGCGACGGCCTGAGCGGACATCCCCTCGCCCCTGCCTTCAAAACCCAGTTTTTCTGTCGTGGTCGCTTTGACCGAAATACGCTCAAGCGGCAGCTTCAAGGTATCAGACAGGTTTTGCCTCATCTGCGGGATATATGCTGCCAGCTTTGGCTGCTGTGCCACGATGGTGATGTCAACCTGCCGGGGGGCATAGCCTGCTTCTTCCAAAATATTCATACTTTCCCGCAGGAGCTCCATCGAATCTGCCCCCTTGAACTGCGCCTGGGTATCGGGAAAATGCATTCCGATATCACCCAGCGCGCAGGCGCCCAGGAGTGCATCCGTCAGGGCATGGGCGGCGACATCCGCGTCGCTGTGGCCCAGCAGCCCAAGCACATAGGGTATATTTACCCCAAATAGGATGAGCGAGCGGCCCTCTGCCAGCCGGTGCACATCATAGCCCAGCCCTACCCGAATATCC
>JAAZEI010000274.1 GCA_012512355.1 Clostridiales bacterium
ATCGACCGTGCGCACTTCAAAACGGAATTTACCTGCCTGGGAGATATTGAATTCTCTTGTGAAAACGGTGCTTTGTCCTGGCTCCAGTACATCAACTGAGGCAATGCGCTGGCCGCCATGGTATAGGTTGACAGGCTTGGCCTGTGTGTTGCTGTCGTTGGTCACTTTGACGCTCATGCGGACAAAGCCGGGCAGCTCCTCAACATTTTCTCTGTCGGCGGTCAGCTGCGCATTAAGCTGCATGATCTGACCTTCCTTGTAGGCGGAGACTTTGACTTCGTTGGTGGTAACTTTTTGGGTAACGCCTGTATTATCTGTCAGGTCGATGTTAAAACGAAAATCAGTGGGCACCATCATCGTGATTTCTTTGGTTTGAACAAGGGTCTGACCCGCAGGCAGGCTGAGGTTTGTGAAGACCTCTCCCAGCCTTGCGTCAACAACTTTGATGTTTGTATAGTCTATATTGCCATTATTTATCATGGTAAGGGTCAGGATAACCTTTTCACCGATGGTGACAGAATCATGGTTGACACTCAGATCTGCTGAAAAACCGGGTTTGGCTACCGGAATTTGGACGGTGTCGATGGTCTGGCGAAGCTGGGTTTTAGCACCGTCGCGATAATAAGTGATTACAGCAGAGCTCTCGACCCCTGTGCTGGCTATACTTTTTTCAAACTTAAGCGTATAGCTGGCGCCCGGCTCCAGCGCTTTGACTGTTTGTGCCCGCGTTGAGATGAGGCTGTTTTCTTTTACGCTGATGTTGGTTAATTTTACTGTACCATTGTTGACCAAGTCATAAGTGACAGTAACGGTACTGTTAGAACGGACTATTTCAGGAGAAATGGTCCGGCTCACTGATAGCTCTACTTTTTCCCCTTGAAAGGTAACAGGGACTGCTGCGGGAATGCTGACCTGTGCGATGGCGCCTGATGCGTCGGTGGTGTTGAGCCTGAGGCTGAAGCTGACTTTCCCTGCATCAAGATGTTTTTGGCTGACACTCCATGCGCCTTCCCAAGTGCGGCTTTCGCCTGCCTTGAGCAAGGCCAGAACTCCGCCGTCAAAAGCAGCCGTAACAATCTTGTCATCAGCGTCATACAGCGTCATGGGGACAGCAATGTCCTGTGAGCCATTATTGGCGACAGTTACCTTGACCGTGACAGGTCCGGGTGCTTTTAATGTAGTGGGTTCAATGCTCAGTTCAAAACCAATGCTGCTCGCATCTGTCAGTGCCAAAGCACTCATAGTGCAAACGATCACCAAGATGACCACTGTCAGGCTGAGCAGTGTTTTTCTTATATGGATATGGGCAGTTTTCAAGCCCGTCCCCTCCTTCCGGCGCGTACGGCGCTTCGGACGATATTCCAAGTTTATACTCTGATATTTTATGGTAAATCATAGGAACTGTCAAGTAAATCTCCCTATAATATTACGGTTATGAATCAAATTTGTAACATTTTTGCGAAATCAAAGAGGTTCAGCCTCTTTTTTGCTACATGACATACAGCAGGTATGATATAATAACTCTGTAATTGAGCACTTTTTAGTTACTTGGAATGGAGAAAAATCTTGAAGCAAGGTCAGCATCAGCCGGATATTGAGATATATGATGATTTTGAGTCGTCTTTAAAGCGAAGCATATTTAAAAAGCGTACCCGCAAACCGAGTTTTGCCCTGTCTGTCATGGTCAATGCTTTGCGCATGCTGGTTATTTTCTTTGTGATAGCGGGTTTGGCGGGATTGGGCGCTGTGGTAGGCATCGGCAAAGCTTATGTTGAGACAGCTCCTGTTCTTGACATTCAAAAGATCGATGAGCAGGCGCAGACCAGCTTTTTTTATGATGCGCAGGGGAAACTTATCGCCGACTATAAGGGCACTGAAAATCGCGTCATGGTGTCTATCGCAGCCATGCCCGAACGTTTGCGCTATGCCTTTGTGGCGGTGGAAGATGCCCGGTTTTTTTCCCACCACGGGGTAGATTTTAAGCGTATCGTGGGAGCCCTGGTCACCAACTTCCTGTCGGGCTCTCAGCAGGGTGGCTCGACAATCACCCAGCAGCTTATCAAAAACACTGTACTGACAAACGAAATGAGCTATAAGCGTAAAATTCAGGAAGCTTATCTGGCAATGCAGCTTGAGTCAGCGCACAGCAAAGAAGAGGTATTGGAAGCTTACCTCAATACCATCTATCTGGGTGAGAACTATTATGGCGTAAAAGTGGCTGCTGCAGGATACTTCGATAAAGAACTCCATGAGCTTACCCTGCGCGAATGCGCCATGCTCGCGGGTATGACCACCAACCCTTACTATTATAATGCCAGGCGCAACCTCTATCTGCGCACATCAGATGTGACAGACTACCCCGCCATTACCCGCAACCGCACGAATTATGTTCTGCGCATGATGTATGAGAATCAGTTTATTACCCATGCTCAGTATATGGAAGCTCTGGAGCCCGCCACGGCCAATGTCTTAAAAGAATCTCCCCAGACGCAGGAGCTTTATCCCTATGTGCATTATGTAGAATATGCCATCAAGGATGTCATCAGAGCGCTGCTGGAGCTCAATTCCCTGGAAGACACCGGAGCAAACCGCAACGCCATGGAGCGCAAACTGCGCACAGGGGGCTACAAGATTTACCTGGCCCTTGATACCCAGATGCAGACAGCACTCGAAGAGAGCCTATATAATTATAAGGACTATCCGGCGCTGCGCGATCCTTCTGATAAAACCTACAGGGCGCGTAACAGCGACGGTACTTATGAAGAAATACAGCAGCCACAGGCCGCTGCCGCCATTATTGATTACCGCACAGGGGAGCTCAAAGCCATTGTCGGAAGCCGGACACCGCCAACCCAGCGCCTGACGCTCAACCGCGCAACGGATATGAACATGCCTGTAGGTTCAGCGATTAAGCCTATTTCAGTGTTCGCCCCTGCCATGGAGATGGGCGCAAGCCCCGCGTCCGTGGTTTACAACATGCCCCTTCCCATTGCAGGGTGGCGTGGGAGCGACGGCAAGGATACCTGGCCCAAGAATTACGGCGGCTCTAATTACAGGGGACCGGAGACCCTGCGGACCGCTTTGGTCAAATCAGACAATACGGCCACTGCACAAGCCCTGATGAACTATGTGGGTGTAGACAGATCCGCAGATTTCCTGCTGCGTCTTGGTGTGGCGCAAAAGCATATTGACAAAACTCCCTTTGGGCTGGCACTTGGCTCCAGCGGCATATCTGTTGTTGAAATGGCAACGGCCATCGGGGTGCTTGGAAACGGCGGCATTTACCAACAGCCCATTAGTTTTCTTGGCATTGCAGACAGCAATGGCAATGTCATCTATGACGCCCACCAGCATCAGGATCGCCGGCAGGTATTTGCACCATCCACTGCCTGGATGACTGTTGATATGATGAAGGAAGCCGTTCAAAAAGGGACCGGGACATCCGCTAAATTATCAGGACAGACTGTTGCCGGAAAGACCGGAACAAACTCTGAGCAGCGTGGTGTTTTTTTCAACGGCATGACCGGGTGGTACAGCGCCGCGGTATGGATAGGGCATGACAACTATAAACCGCTGTCATCAAAAACAACCGGCGGAAACAGTGCCGCAAAGCTATGGAAGAGTTTTATGGAAACCATTCACAAGCAAAAGGGTTTGACTGACCGTGATATTTTGGGCGGCAATCCCTCGGAGTATGGGCTTGTCAGGGCAACCACCTGTCTTGTGTCCGGACAGCTGGCGACAGATGCCTGTAAGAATGATGCTATGAATTATGGTACAGTCACTGATTACTGGGCACAGGGGACCGCACCTACTATTTCTTGTCAGATGCACCAGGTCATGACAGTTTGCACCGATTCGGGCATGTTGGCAGGGCCATATTGTCCTCCGGCCCGCCTGGCGCAGCGAGGTGTGGTGGTTCTGCCTCAAGGGCACCCGCTTTCATATTTCCTCAATACCCAGTATCAAAATGTCTTGGCGGATTATTTGGGCAGATCAGTGACAGGCGGACTTGAACAGACCTGTACTCTGCACAATGAATATTCCCAGGAAATCATCCCACCCGCGGAAGACTATTACCCTGATGACGGTTATTATAACGATTACCAACCCAATCTATCAGCTGATGCGCAGGCGCTTTCTATGGCTGCTTCAGCGCAGCTGGCTGGTTTATCAGCGGAACACCCCTCTTACTATGAACTGCAAAATGCCATCAGTGAATTAAATAATATCCTCAGCAGCAATCCAAACAGCCCCGATATTATCAATGCAATGATCAGGCTTACCCAGGCGATGGCTTCGGCAACGTATTGAGAGGATAGTCAGTTTCCTTATGATCATAAAATCCCACCGGCTTGCCGGTGGGATTTTAAGGTGCCAAAAACCGCAATTGTTAGTCCATTGATGTCTTTTAGCTGACGGTCAGTGAAGGCGCTACATAGACCCTGGAGGCTAATTCTCTATCAAGCATATACAGCCCCCTGCTGTCCTCGCCAAGCAAATTAACATTATCGATTAATTCATGGAAATTCGCTTCTTCTTCGCCTTGCTCTTTTACAAACCAGTCCAGGAATTCTTTGGTGCGGTAATCCTTTTCGCGCAGCGCAACCTCATAAATGTCATTGATGGAGGCTGTGATGAATTCCTCATGCGCCAAGCTTGCCTCCAATATTTCCATAACGGTGGAAACTGTGGTTTCGGGCTTTTCTATGGCATTAAGTGTTGCTTTTTGATTGTTGTGATGCAGGTATTCATAAAATAGCAGCGCGTGGTCTCGCTCCTCCTGAACTTGAATCATAAACCAATGCGCAAAGCCCTTTAAGCCTTTGTCTTCTAAAATATTATGGAATTCCAGGTAAAGATAGGCGGAAAATAGTTCCTTGTTGATTTGCTGGCTCAGCATTTCTGAGATGACCGTTTTCATATAGTCTCGCTCCTTCTAATAACCAAATAAGGGATTAACCCTTTTATTGATGTTACCCTTCATTTGCTGGCACCAAACAGAGGATATTGCCTTCCTTAATGACGATGATTGAGAAGATAGCTTTTCGCCATCTGCAATATATTCACGTCTTTTGAACTGCCTTGGGCAAAATCTGCACGCCCTCCTCCTTTGGCGCCGCAATCACGCATCAATGCGGTCATATCTTCATCAAGTTCCTTTGACCTGGCAAAAAGCAGACGCAGTCCTTTTTCCTTTTGCAAAGAGCCCAGCAAGGCGATGACCCTTTTTTCGGATATCAATAGACTGGCGATGTCTTTAAGCTCAGTTTCTTGCGAAAGCTGCGCCTTGACCAGTTTTGTTCCGTCATTCAAGGTGATGGCTTTATCCAGCAAAGACTTCGCCTTCAAATGCACCTGTTCCTGGCGCAGGTGTTTTATTTCTTCTCTCAGCTGGGCTTGCTGATCCAGCAGACTGCTGACGCCCTGGGCAATCTCCTGCATGGGAACAGAAAGGGCTGTACTAATCATATTTGCTGACTGCATCAATGTCTGGTAATTACGCAATGCGCGCTCGCCGCAAAGAAAAGAGAGCCGCAGTTTGCCGCGAACAGGTGCCGTACCCAAAATCTTGATCAGGCCGATTTCACCCGTGTTGTCAGGATGCGTACCACCGCAGGCAACCATTTCAAAGTCTCCTGCAGCGACAATACGAATATTCTTATGTGTCGTCGGGTCTTTGCGAAGCGGTAAAGTATTCAACTCCTGCTGTGTTGGAAACCAGGCTCTCATAGGGACTGCCTGCTGGATGCGGCTGTTGGCCAGTTTCTCAAGTTCCAGGCATTCTTCAGCTTCAAGCCGCGTGCGGCCATCCGGCATCGTTACATCGATGGTAGATAACTCATTGCCTATATGCAGACCATGAGTGAAGCCTCTAAACAAATCCCAAAGTGACCCTGCAAGAATGTGCTCTCCGCCATGCTGCTGCATATGATCAAAGCGCCGCTGCCAGTCAATCTCGCCGTGTACCTTGGTACCAACAGAGAGAGGCTGATCAATTCTGTGCCAGATCTCTCCTAAATCATCGCAGAACACATCAACTACTATTGACCTGCTGATGCTGCCCCTATCGTGTGGCTGTCCCCCTGATGTAGGATAAAATGCGCTTTGGTCAAGGCTTATTTCATATCCATTATGAGTTTCTATGCAGGCTGTCACCACAGCTTCAAATTGGGTCAGGTAAGAATCGTCATAATAAAGTCTGTTTGTCATTGAGATATCTCCTTATAAAGAGATTATCATGTCCGGGTATTGCTTACAAGCATTGTGAGGCTGAAACCTTTGATAGCATTCTGTCACAGCAAAAAAGGATTAGCGATAATATTTGGTTTTGTATTTAATTAAAATTCGCGGGTGATGTTCACTCAAACATATTTTACAATCAAAGCCGGCTATGATACAATTCAAGTGAAAAACTATGACAAAATCTGAAAGGGGACCATGAATCATGAAAAGACTTTTAGGGTTTACTCTGGTACTATGCATGATGGTATCTATGCTAAGTTTTGCTGTTGCTCAGAATAAGGACTACAGCAATGTCACCATCCGCATTTATTCAAACTCCAACTCAACTGAACGTGCCATCTGGCTAAAGGAGGAGGCTAAGGCCGCAGGCTTTACCATCTCCATGGACGACAACTCAGTCATCTCAGGTGACACCGCTGCTATTCAGGCCGCCAATGAAAAGAAAGACGGCGACATCCTGTTTGGCCTCAACGAAACCCGCTGGGGACAAGTTGTCGGCGGCACCTATGAAAACATCAACCTCGTTGAGTGGACCCCCACATGGGCCGACCAGGTAGGCGACTTCAAATACGACGGCTTGGCTTATGGTCTGGTCATTCAGAACATTCTGATGCTGTATCGCAACGATGAACTGGGCACCAACGGTGTCGAACTTCATTTTGACCATTGGGCCGACTTGGTTGATACTGACTATACCTGGTATCGCCAGGGTAAAGTTGGCGGAACTACCAACGCCAACATTAACAGCTCCCTGCTGTATCCTTACGCAGACCCCACAAGCCCTGCAGGCGGCATCAGCATCGATGGCTGGAAAATGCTTTGGAAATATAACGCCGACGGGATTTTCAATGGCGATAGCTATGGCTTTGACGCGCTCAACCGCGGTGAAGTGCAGGTATCAACCTTCTACTCATCCTCGCTCTATGGCAAGGTTGACGTCGCAGCCGAAGGCAGCCAGAATCCCCTCAAGGGCACCATGGAGCCCGAAAACTGGAACCTGGTTGATATCAAAGACGGTTCCTACTACATCGCAGAGTATATCGGCGTCCTGGATCGTCCCGACCGCACACCTGAAGAGACAGAAGCTGCTTTGGCCTTTGCAGAATGGTTTGGCACAGCAGATGTCCAGGCCAAATGGGGCGAAGAGTTTGACAGCTATCCCTGCAACAAGGAAGCAGCTGATATGCTGTATCCCGATGGCGTCCCGCCGATTTATCAACTGCCCAACTTTGCCCTCAACCAAGTTGAAGGCACTGATATGAACTATGCTGAATATGTTGGCGCCCACTCCAGCCAGTGGACAAACATCATGACCAATTTGGGCTTCTACTGGGCTGACATGAGTGCAGCACCTTCAGAGCCTGACTGGGAAAACCTTGACTGGGCCACGCTGGTACAAGCCTCAAATTAATCCTTGTGTATGGGGAGGAGGTAATCATTACCTCCTCCCACTTTTTATTATAAGCATTGGAGCCTGTGCAATATGATCAATCTGAACGATGTTGTTGTAAAATTTGGTGACTTTACAGCGCTTCATCAAATTAATGTTCACATAAAAGAAGGTGAGTTTTTTACCTTCCTGGGCCCCTCGGGCTGCGGAAAGACAACGACGCTCCGGGCCATTACCGGCTTTATTCAGCCCACTGAGGGCAATATTTTTATGGCAGGCAAGGACATAACCAATGTCCCCATTGAAGAGCGCAACATCGCGATTGTGTTTCAGAGCTATGCGCTGTTCCCAACCATGACGGTGTATGACAATATTGCCTTTGGCCTTAAGATAAAAAAAGAAAAGAAGGCCGAGATAGACAAAAAAGTTCAGCTTATTGCAAAGAAGCTGGACCTATCGGAAGATCAGCTCAAGAACGCGGTTTCGCAGCTGTCGGGCGGTCAGCAGCAGCGGGTGGCAATAGCGCGCTCGCTGGTGAATGATCCCAGCATCATTTGCATGGATGAGCCGCTTTCCAACCTTGATGCGAAGCTGAGGGTACAGCTGCGCAACGAACTAAAAGAGATGCAGCGCAGTTTTGGCATTACCACCATCTATGTAACGCATGACCAGGAAGAGGCTCTAACCCTGTCAGACCGTATTGCTGTATTCAACAAGGGATATATTGAGCAAATTGGCACACCCAACGAAATTTATAATTTTTCGCAGACAGAGTTTGTCTGCAATTTTATAGGTGATATTAATCGCCTGAACGAAACTGTGGTGGATAAGCTCATTAAAACAGGCATTCCCCTTAATAGACAGCACCATCACTACATCCGGCTTGAATGCATCGGCATCGGTGACCGGGGCGCGGGCGCTGACCTGTCGCTGACGGGCAAAGTGCTTAGCCGTGAATTTTATCGCCTCTACATTAAGTACAGCTTTGATGTAGGTGACCAGACCATTCGGGCAATCGAAAAGAATGATGGCCTCCATATCCATGAAATGGGCGAAGAGGTACGTCTTGGTATCAAAAAGGAAGATATCAGGAGCTACGATGAACAGGAGAGGAGAGTGACCCTCCAGTGATCAAGGCAAACGAAAAAGGCAAATTGAAGCCTGAAAAACTATATAAACTTTTTGGCTATGCATTTTTTATCTATTTATTTTTTGGGTTCATGCTGTTGCCGACCATCAACACCATTTCGCAGATCTTTACGACAGCGAACCCACGGACGGGTGAAGTAGACCCCTTTGCCGTGATTCGTTTCTTTTTTGCCGGGAATATGTCCAAATATTTATGGAATTCGCTGAAACTGGCTGTGCTGCTGGTCATCACTGTCAATATCGTTGGCATCAGCGCCGTGCTGCTGACAGAATATTTTGATATCAAAGGCGCTAAAATTCTTCGCATGGGCTATATGACAACTTTGATTTACAGCGGCATTGCCCTGGGCACTGGGTACTTATTTCTTTACGATCAAAACGGTATCATCACAGCGCTGCTGCGCAATGCCTTTCCCGGCATGAACCCCAATTGGTTCAGCGGATTTTCCGCGGTGCTGTTTACCATGACCTTTGCCTGCACCAGCAACCATTTGCTCTTTTTGAGAAATGCCATTCGGGGCCTTGATTATAATACAGTTGAAGCTGCCAGAAACCTTGGCGCGAGGCCTTTCAAAGTTCTCTGGAAGGTAGTTTTTCCCACCTTGATTCCCACCATTTTTTCCTTGACTGTCATGACCTTTATCACCGGCCTGTGCGCCATGTCAGCGCCTGTTTTGCTAGGATATGACAGCATCAACCCGGAGATTGTCCGTCTAGCAGGCTCCTCCATGGCTGATGAAGCCTTTCCGCAAGCCAGGGCAGCGCTGCTTTCCATTATTTTGGCTTTTTTCACCATTGTTTTGCTCACAATTCTGACCAACTATGAAAAGAAAGGGCATTATCTTTCTGTTTCCAAAACAAAAGCAAAGCTTGTGAAACAAAAGATTGATAATCCCGTTGCTAATATTCTGGCACACATCTATGCCTATGTGCTGTTCGTTATTTACATGACGCCCGTTGTGATGATTATTATTTTTTCATTTCAGACGCACAGCGCCATTCAGATGAAGACCCTTGACTTAAAAGGATGGACCTTTATCAACTACTTTGGAAAACAGGATTTTAGTTACCTGTCATCACGTGGTACCTACCGTTTGCGCGAGGGCGCTATCAGCGGCATGTTTTCCAACGAAGCCACATTGGGCGGTATTCGCACCAGCTTCATCCTGTCTGCAATGGCTGCAGCCATTGCCTGTGTGATTGTTGTGGTCGCCTGCAATTATATGTTCAAGCGCACTAAGACAGGGAAATTGCGCAAGACAGGCACTGTGCTTGAGTATAGTCTGCTGTTTCCCTGGTTATTGCCTACGATTCTCATCTGTTACTCTTACCGCACTTTTTTTAACAGCAACGATATCTGGTATGTTGGCAATCAAAACCTTTATTACATGCAAAATGTTCGTCTGCTCATTGTCATCGCCTATGCGGTGGTGAAGCTTCCCTTCTCTCTGCGGATGATCAAGGCAAGCTTTTATGCCATTGACAGTGAGCTTGAGGATGCGTCCAAGAGCCTGGGCGCCAGCAGCCTTGTCACCTTCCTAAAGGTAAAACTGCCCATCATTTTGCCAAGTGTTTTGGCGGTTTTCGCATTGAATTTCAATGCCTTGTTTACTGAGTACGACATGTCCGCTACCTTCGCCAGCTCTTATGGCACTTCCTACGCCATGGTGCTGCAGAGCATGACGC
>JAAZEI010000275.1 GCA_012512355.1 Clostridiales bacterium
CCACCACACAGGTCCCCTTCCAGCCCCGCGGTGACCGTCCGGTCTACTGCCGTGACTGCTTCTCCCGTCACAGCGGCCGCTAAGCCAGACTGAAGCAATTACAAATCGAGCCCGCCATTCGGCGGGCTTTTTTTATTTACTCAGATTTGCATTCTCAAGTGATGCTCTCAAATATCAATCAATAATACTTTAGCCTCTGGCCAGCTTTTTACGGATTCTTGTAGAAAACACCTCAATGACCAGCAGCAGGATAAGCATACCAAACAAATATGCCCCCACCATACTCCAGCGGCGGCTGTTGATGGATTGAATGAGGGCAGCGCCGATCCCGCCGGCACCCACGATCCCCAAGGTGGTCGCATCCTTGATGTTGATGTCAAAACGGTAAATGATGGTGGAGGAAAAGTTTGCATACAGCTGCGGCAGAATACCGTAGCGAATCTTCTGAAAGGTTGTACAGCCCGTTGCATCGAGGCTTTCCAGTATCCCAATATCCAGATCTTCGATGGCATTGATGTACATTTTGCTAATCATACCGATTGAACATACACTCTGCGTCAATACCCCGCAAAAAGGGCCCGGCCCTGTGACCCGTATCCATACCAAAGCCCACACAAGGCTGGGGATGGTGCGAATCAGCAGAACAAACGCATTAACGATAAAAGCAATCCACTTGGGAACCAGATTTTGACTTGCCAAAAAACTAAAAGGCACAGCCAGGATAGCCCCTGCCAAGGTACCCAGGATTGCGATGGCGATGGTTTCCATGAGCTGATATGCCACGCCATCCCGGCTTAAGTCATATAGCAAATTCGTATCAGGGTGTGTGATGCCATAGATGATGCCATAGGCTACTTCACTACCTTTGCTGGCGAGCCCTTTAAACACAATCGCATTGGCAGACCAGCCCATAATAATCGCCACAGCCAGGATAATAAATGTGTACATCTTCCAATGTCTTGGCCTCTTACCATACATTTGATCTATCGGATTATCAATCGCCTGCATTCCAACACCCCCTAACTAAGCTTTCTTCGCAAGTAGCGGCTTGCGTTTTCGATGACCAATACCGCTAAAAACAATGTGAGCAGAACCGTCCCCAGACCTTCATAATCTCGCCATCCAATGCGCTCGTTGATGAGTATGCCAAGTCCGCCTGCGCCAACGTAGCCTAAAATGGATGCCGCGCGAATATTGATTTCAAATGAATATAAGCAATATGACAGGTAAGTTGGCAGAATCTGCGGGAAACATGCGCTCCAAAACGCCTCAAACTTATTAGCTCCCAGAGCTTCCATTGCTTCAAATGCGCCCATGTCGATGGTTTCAATACTCTCATAGAGCATCTTGGCCACAATACCAAAGGTAAAAATGGTGATGGCGACCGTGCCCGCGAAAGTGCCGAGGCCAAAAATCAAGGCGCATATCGAAGCGATCACCAAAGTCGGCAAAGTGCGCACAATATTGAGTACAATGCGAAATGCAGCGACCATCACTGCTGATTTGTTGATATTTGAAGAACTCATCACAGCAAAAGGCAAGGCCAAAGTAGAGCCGATAATGGATCCCATCACTGACATTTTGATGGTATCAAGAAGCGGTGGGATGACTTTGCTCATATATGCCCAGTCCGGATTAAATATTTTTGCTAAAATAACTGTAAACTGATGACCGCGTCTGACAATAATGGCCAAATCAAACCCTGTGGCCATAACAGATGCCCATACTGCGGCTATCAGAACAACCATAATCAGAGGGGTGCGGGACCTGGGCTTTTTGACGCTGCGCTCCCCCACCCGCATCACACGAGGAGGGAAAATACGATCAAATATTGGTATTTTTACTTTTTGCGCTTTTTGCTCAGTCATGGCGCTTTCACTGCCTCTGCTTGCTGTACAGCAAGCTCTTCAAGCAGTGCAGCCTCTTTGGTGCTTAATTCATCTGCGGCCTTGGGCACCGGTGCACCGCTATATATAATGTCCAGAACGCCGTCATTGACCTTTGAAACCGGACCGTCAAAAACAATATCACCATCTCTGATACCGATGACGCGGTCGGCAAAGTCAAGAGCCAGATCAACATGATGAATATTGATGAGGATGGTAATGTTCATCTCTTTGTTAATGCGCTTGAAGTCATTCATCACCTGGTTGGCAGTCACCGGATCCAGCGCAGCAACCGGCTCATCTGCCAAAATGATATTTGGGTTCTGATTGAGTGTGCGCGCAAGTGCTACACGCTGCTGCTGACCGCCTGACAGCTGGTCACAGCGCGTATAGGCCTTGTCTAAAATCCCGACTTTATCAATTGATTCAAGGGCAGCATACTCTTGGCTGCGCGTAAAAATACCAAAAAGCACTCTAAAAAAATTCATGTCCGGCACGGTGGCTGTCAGGACGTTTCGAATAACGGTTGATCTGGACACCAGATTGAAAGATTGAAAAATCATGCCGATCTTCCTGCGGAAACGCCGAAGGGCATGACCTTTCAAGCTCATCACATCAACGTCGTTCACAAGAACCTGACCATCCGTCACATCTATCATGCGGTTGATGGTTCTTATCAAAGTTGATTTGCCTGCGCCGGATAGACCGATGATGGCAACAAACTCTCCTTGCTCTATGGTGAGGCTGACATCCTTCAGCCCCTTGACACCGTTGGGATAGGTCTTTCCCACGTGAATAAACTGAATCATCTCTAAGCCTCATGTCGTTTAGTATCTGCTTGAGTTAAAATAGCATGTTGGCATCGGCATTGCAATAGCGCGATTTCCCAAGACAAAGGCGGTACGGTGAGTACCGTACCGCCTAAATCAACTAAATAATTAACTATTTATTGTACAAGAGCCAGCGCTGCGCGCGCGCCGTCATAATCAGCATCTGTTGCCAGTGCATAACCGGCATGGCTGTAAACTGAGAAGATAGCCAAGCCTTCTTCGGTATTAATGATTTTGATTAATGCATTCTGGATGGCTTCGATAAATTCAGGATTGTATACATCAGGATTCGCTTCGGTGATGGACACTGTGTCGTTATAGATGCCATCTGTGACGCCGATCACTGAAAGTTCATCCCAAATGTTCACGTCACGGCCCATACCGGCTTTGCCGGTTGCGTCTTTTTCATTGGTGGGCAACACCCAGGCATCTTCGTAGTCACGGCGACCATCCGCATAGCATACGATGATGTCAACTGCCTCCGCGGCAGCCTGTGCAAAGCTCTCGCCATAGCCGCTGAGGGTGATCACATTGGCCAGGTCCGTCAATTTTTTGCCTTCGTAATTATTCATCAGCCACATTGTAGGATAGATATATCCGGCGGATGATGAGGTCTTGAGCACTGCCCAGTTGGCCTTGTTCAGGTCGTCAAAACTTAGTGTCTCTCCTGCGTTGACCTTAGCAGCAAGCTCCTTGCCGTAGACTGAGGGAGCTGCATAAACCAGGGAGCGATAGAAAGTAACCTGCTCATCAGTGGGCAGGGTCTTGTTGGCTTCACCATTCCAGGTTTTGGGGTCGGTGCTGTCATTGCTCAGACCATCCCGGGTAGCGGTTAAAATGACATCGACTTCATCGCTGTACAGAGCATAGGTACCACCCGGCAGCCAGCCCAGATCAATTGATCCGGCAGCCATCGCCTCACCGGTGGCCTCATAAGAGGTGCCAACGGAGATGTCAACCACATTCACATCAAAACCTTCTTCAAGCAAAGCGGCCTTGAGCAGATCGGGCAAATTCTTGGTGCCGGTGATGATGACATCGGCATCTTTGGAAGGCACAAACTGAAGGGTCAATTTCTCCAGCTTGACCGCCTCAGCCATTACGGAAGTGATCCCAATGAGCATGATGACAGACAGGAACAGGGCAAGAAATTTCTTCATATAGATTCCTCCTTATGATTTCATGGCATTCAATCCATGTGTGTCCTTAGTATATACCCTCATGCTAAATAAAGCTATCCGATAAATAAAACGCTAACAAGAAATTAGGCATATCCTTAGCAATAGAACGGACTATTGCCTGATAAATTTAATTGTGCTTGTTATTTTCACAGATTTTCAGGCAAGCAATATCTCAGGAGCATCAATATCGTGATTTTGTGCATTGCTGAAATCATCGGAATATTCCATTATCAAATAGCCACAAACAGCTGCCGAAAAAAATTCGGCCAGAATACCCGCAAAAGACTACTTTGATTCAGTTTAATTTTGTTTATTAAATATAAATTTAACAACAGGTAAAATATCAAGCATCAATCACAGGGAAGGCCTGCGTCCCCGCCATCAATCAGCATTCTTCGCTCCTTGGTCATAACTTCGCATGTGTGTGAGTAGGCAAAGGGTTCTTGCGCCTGCACTGTGGCAGGGCACTGCATACAAGCATCATTCATGGCGCAGTCTTCGCAGGCTTGCTCAGGATAAAGCC
>JAAZEI010000276.1 GCA_012512355.1 Clostridiales bacterium
AATGAGCTGGACAAAACCATGGGCGAAATCAAAAAGGCGGTCAAAATTAAGAAACCGCCGGTGGATCGATAAGGGAGGCTTATAAATGAAAATTGGTGTTACAGAAATCATCCTCATCCTCATCCTGGCACTCGTGCTCTTTGGCGGCAAAAAACTTGCCGGCGTTGGCAAAGCCATGGGACAAAGCATCAGAGAATTTAAGAACGAAGTAGCCCCGGAAGACAAAACCCCAGAAAATAAAGAAGAACACGAGGCTTGATGTCAAGCCTTGAACAAGACAGAGAAAATTAAATCTGAACAAATAAGCTCAGCCGAAAAAAAATTGGGTTTGGGCGAACACCTGCTGGTGATGCGCCGGACCGTCGTCATGATTGCCATTGCCATATTTACGAGCTTTACGGCTATTTTTTACCTGATCTCCCAGCCTTTGGTCGATTTTATTCTCAAGCCGGTGGTGGCCAGAGGGGTCGCCGTTATCTCCATCAGGGTGTCCGAATCGCTGATGATGCGGATGAAAACCTGCCTGGTGGCTTCGATCGTTATCAGCATGCCTTTTATTATCTGGCAGATTTGGCGGTTTGCAGGCCCGGCACTTTACCCCAGTGAAAAAAAGGTAGTACGCGCCTTATTTGTCCTGATGGTCATCATGTTTACTGTGGGCATCGTCTTTTCCTATGTGACCGTCTTTCCCCTGGCCATTGACCTGTTCTATGAAGCCAGCGAAGGGGTGGCCACACCGATGTGGTCGGTTGAAGGTTACTTTAACTTCGTGCTGGCCTTCATTTTGCCCTTTGGCCTGATGTTTGAAATGCCGGTGGTCATTTTTGTCCTCGCGCGCAAGGGCATGGTGACAGGCGAGGCGCTATCAAAAAACCGCAAATTTTTTATTCTCGGTGCATCGGTTGTTGCCGCTGTGCTGACACCGCCTGATATTGTATCCCAAACTCTGCTGCTGCTGCCCTTGCTGCTTCTTTATGAAATCAGCGTTATTATTTCTAAAACTGTCAAAGTAAGCAGCAAAGAATCTCTGACCATGCAGGAATAGCAAGGGGTTTCACTTAAACAAAGCAAGTATGAATCCCTGATTTAGAGCAAATTAACTAATCGCAGCGCAGGTGCTGACTTGTCTTTTTACCTCGGACAATGTCGCAGTTTGCTCTAAAGTCATCAGCCATCCATTTCAAACCGATATACAGCGCCGGACAATTCAGGTTCGGCGCTTTGTATTTTGCCCGCAATGGCTATATGAAGCCTATCGGCCTCGCTGCCTGCCAAATCGCTTGGATATTTCTTTGAGAACAGCACAGGGATGCCCATGACAGCGGCCTTAAACAATATCTCAAGGGAGATTCGTCCGGTAGCGCCCATAAGGCATTGAGAAAAATCCCATCCCATTCGCGCGGCAGCTCCGATTACTTTATCTGCAGCGTTGTGTCTTCCAATGTCCTCACATGTTATCTCTTCCTGCTTGCTATGCAGCATAATACGGTGTGTGCCATAAAAGCTTTCTTCCCCTGTGAGGCGGTCTGCATATTCCCTGAGCTTTTGCAGGGATATCGTCAGATTGCTTTGAAGCGGTGTCAGCCCGCTGAGCCGTTCATCGATGGGACAGGGAGGTGCCGCATTGCCGGTGGTGAAGACAGATATCCTTTTGTCTAAAAGTTTTATCTCTTTGATATCCTCATAAGAAGAAACCCTGCCAGTCGTCAGCAAGTGCCCTGCCGCCAAATCCACAAGCGCGTCAGGGGTGCACAAAAAAGGTGCCTGCGCCACCCCATTGAGCGACCAATGAACAATGCGCTCAATCATGATACCCGAAGCAGTTTTGTTTTGAGCCTCTTTTATGCCTCTCATGGCGAAAGTTTGGACTCTACTTCGCTGTACTCAAGCAGGGAAAGAGCATAGACCTTTTTCATATAACGGTCAGAATAAAATGCTTTTTCACCATTTGAAGCTTCCACCACACCGATGTCGCTGTAATCTTTGTTGATCGTCATGCGAGCTGCTGCGCCCTCAACCTCATCAGGGGTAAAGCGGAAAGGGTAGCCTGTCAGCTTTGAAAATTCTGTCGGCCGCGGATATAGTTTGCAGTCAGAGCGTGTTACGCTGGCGATGGTGCTGAGGATATCTTTGTCCTCAATGAGGGCATCGATTTTTGCAAATTCACGCGTCATGATGGTGCCGTCATAGTAGTACCTGTCTTTGCTGCCATTGACCACATCGACGTTCTTCAGATGTTCGAGCGGCTTTTGCGCATCAATCCCCTCCAGCAGAACCTCCATCTCCTCCGCGCTCACCTGCGGCGGGCAATTTTTCATCAGCCATTTTTTTGCGGCTGTCTTATTGGCTGCCGTGCGGTCATAAATCAGTACAGCCAGCAGAAAATCCGGACTCTCAGTGGTGTTTTCCTGATCGTTTTGAGATTGAACATCTTCCTCTGCCGGATTGTCATTTGTGTTTTCAAACTCCCGTTCATCCATTTAAGCTTCTTCCTTTCCAATTGCTGTCTTCATGTCACCTATTCATTTTAAACGCAGAGCGTTCCATAAGGCAAGGGCCCGGCATTGCCGGGCCCTTGCTGAATTAACCTTCTTTGAAATTACAGGAGGTTGCTGGCTGCCAGGTCATCGGCGACATCTTTGAGGCCGAATTTTTCGAGGGTCTCACGGGTGGGTGAGCCATCTTCATCCCAGCCAAAGGCATCATAGAACATGGAGAGCGCGACTTGCCAGTCTTCTCTATCCATTTTGACGGTGCCTTCTGTGAAGACAGGCACGTCAGGCTCTGTGGTGTAGGCATATTCCGGGATCACGTCATGCAAGTTGCGCATGTCGCGGTTGCCGATGGTCTTGACGGTCATGGCGCGATGCAGCTGAATGCCCCGCTCGGCCGCGAAGTCAAGCTCTTCTTCTGTCCATTCTGTGCCTGTGATGGCGGACA
>JAAZEI010000277.1 GCA_012512355.1 Clostridiales bacterium
CAATGATCGCATCAAGCTCAAATTAAAAGGAATGAGCCCAGTAGAATACCGAACTCATTCCTGCCCAGCCGCTTAACTATCTGTCCAACTTATGGGGTGCAGTACAACATCCAAGTTGTTCCGGGGATTCTTTAATTTTAAGATTTAGCTCCGAACATCAGCGCCAAACTGAACCTTCACCGAACGTTTGACTTTGTCCATCAGCTTTGCGATTTCTTTTTCTTCAAGGCTGCGATCCATTGCCCTGAATACCAGCGAAAAGGCGGCAGATTTTTTACCTTCATCAAGCTGGGCGCCGCGGTAAACATCAAAGAGATTGATATCTTCTAGTAGAGCGCCGCCTGCACGGCGTATTGCTTCCATCACTGGCAGTAATTCCTGGCTGTTCTCCAAAACCAGGGCGACATCCCGGCTGACCGCAGGCATACGCGGAAGTTCTTTGATCTTGGCCATAGGAACAGCAGCATCCTGGATAGCTTCCAAATCAAGCTCAGCGAGATAAGCCTTCTTATCCATCTCATAAACCAAAGCTGTTTTGGGGTGAACTTCTCCAACCCTGGCAAGAATCATATCCCCGGCAGTGATGGCAGCACTGCGGCCGGGGTGGAGGTAGTTTTCACGGTAGGCTGTGATGCTGTAACTTATGCCCTCCTGCAGCAGCAAACTGATGACAGTATCCCTCAGGGTATAAAAGCTTTCTTCCTTTCCGTAACAACCCAGGCACAGAGAGGATCTTTCAGCAAACAGACCTTCCTGAGTTTGCGACCCTGCGTCAAAGATGGTGCCAAATTCATAAAGTTTTGCGGTCTCATTGCTGCGCTGCATATTAAGCGCCAGTGTTTTGAGCATAGCAGGCGCTAAGCTGCTTCGCATCAGAGTCGTATCCTCCCCCAGAGGGTTGCGGATGTGCAGCGTATTGTGTCTTGCATCATCCTGGTTCAAGCCAAGGCTGTCCAATTGCTTTTGACCAAAAAAGGAATAATTTATAATTTCATCGTAGCCAAGGCCGTTTAAAATTCTGGCGAGTTTCTGCTGCCATATACGGTTTTGACTGTCAAAACCTTGCATGGCCTCTCCCTTCATCAGGGTCGAGGGGATTCTGTCATAGCCCGCCAGGCGAAGCACTTCTTCACAAATGTCCGCCTCCTGCTCAACGTCCTGTCGAAAATCAGGCGCTGTGACCTGCAAACCTTCACCTTCTTTGCTGACATCAAAATGCAGACGCTCAAGGATGGACACCATCTCATCTTGACCTATATCTACCCCTGCTCTTTGTGAAATACGGCTGACTGAAACCGCAATAGCAGAGTGCCTGAGGGGATGAGGATAAATATCGATAATACCGCTTACAATTTCTCCTGCGCCCAAAGCTTCTACAAGGTGACAGGCTCGATCAAGAGCTGTCAATACCGTTTGAGGGTTCACCCCGCGTTCAAACCGACTGCTGGCTTCTGTTCGAATGCCCAGAGCACGTGCGGTGAGCCGGGTGTTGCTGCGGTCAAAGGCAGCGCATTCAAAAAGAAGCGTCTGCGTTGTTTGTTCAATTTCACTATCCAGACCGCCCATAATGCCAGCCAAGCCGATTGCCCCTTCCTGATCGCATATTAACAACTCGCTGCCCGATAAATTGTGCTGTTTGCCATCGAGCGTAGTGATTTTTTCATTGGCCTGCGACTGGCGAACGATGATCTCCTGACCCTTCACCTGGTCCAAATCAAAAGCATGCATGGGATGTCCTGTTTCCAGCATCACAAAATTTGTAATGTCAACAATGTTGTTAATGGATCGCATGCCGGCTGTATGCAGATATCTCCGCAGCCACAGCGGAGAGGAGCCAATGCGGACATTTTTGACCACGCGTCCGGCATAACGCGGGCAAAGCTCACTGTTTTGAACACTTATTTTGACATGCCGGTCGATGCTGTCATCATCATCTTCACGGTATTGCAGCTGCGGCAATTTGAATGGCAGGTCTAACACGGCAGCAGCTTCTCTGGCCAGTCCCCACACGCTTAAACAATCAGGGCGGTTTGCCAGCACTTCAACATCTACCAGGCTGTCATCAAAGCCGAAAATGGGTTTAACATCACTGCCCAGCGGATAATCTTCATTGAATATCAGAAGACCTGCTTCACCTACAGATGGATAGAGTTCCACAGGGACATCGAGTTCGGTCGCCGAACACAGCATGCCGCTTGATTCAACCCCGCGAATCGTGCTCTGCTTGATGTCAAAGCCGCCTGGCAATTTTGCGCCGACAATTGCCGTTGGAACAAGAATGCCCTCTTTTACATTCGGCGCGCCGCAAACGATTTGCAGCAACTTATCCTCACCTACGTCAACTTGGCAGACATGCAGGTGATCGCTGTTTTCGTGTCGCAGGCAGCTGTGTACAAGCCCAACGACCACCCCATCAATTTCTGCTCCCAAGTCCTGAATACTTTCTACCGCAGTACCTGTCATGATCATTTTTTGTTGAAAAACTTCGTTATCGTGAGGAATATCTGTATATTGCCTCAACCAATTCATGGATGTTTTCATTTTCAATCCTCCCTCAGCGGAACTGGCGCAGGAAGCGTTCGTCGCCTTCATACATCAGTCGCATATCCGGTATGCCGTAGCGCAGCATGGTGATGCGTTCAAGGCCGATACCAAAAGCGAAACCGGAATACTCATTGGAATCGATGCCGCACATATCCAGTACTTTTGGGTTGACCATGCCGCTGCCCAAAACTTCTATCCATCCCGTTCCTTTGCAAACACGGCAGCCGCTGCCCCGGCAGTTAAAGCAGGTGAGGTCGACTTCCGCACTGGGTTCGGTAAATGGGAAGAAGCTGGGACGAAAACGGGTGGTGATATCTTCACCATATAAACGCTTTGCAAAAGCATCCAGGGTACCTCGAAGGTCTCCCATGCTGCTATGACGATCTATGACCAGTCCCTCGATCTGATGAAATACAGGGCTGTGGGTTGCATCAACCTCGTCTGCCCGAAATACACGTCCGGGACAAACCACTCTGATGGGCGGCTTGCGGGTGGTCATCACGCGCGCCTGAACGGGGGAAGTGTGTGTGCGAAGTACAGCATTGTCACTAATATAAAAAGTATCCTGCGCATCCCGTGCCGGGTGGTTTTTTGGAATATTGAGCAATTCGAAATTGTAATAATCAAGCTCGATTTCAGGCCCTTCGACCACTTCAAAGCCTAGACCGACAAAACAGTCAAGCACTTCATTGAGCACCATGGTATTGGGATGCTGAACACCGATTCGAGGAAGAGGGCGGGGTTCAGTGACGTCGATGGTTTCAAGGAGGAGCTGTTTTTGCAGGGCACCATCCTGCAGCATTTCTTCCCGTTGCGCAATGCGGTTTTCCAATTCTTCGCGCGCCTGATTAATCCACTGACCTACCTGGGGGCGCAACTCGGGCGCAACAGCCCCCATGCCGCGAAGGAGACTGGTGAGGCTGCCTTTTTTGCCCAGCACGCCGATACGCAGTTCCTCCAGCGTCGATAGGTTTTCTACCTTCTCCAAAGCTTGCAGAAAGTCTTGTTTTATTTGTGCGATCTGTTCTTGCATGTCTGTTTCATCCTCCAAATCAAAAGCGTCCCTTGCATTGCAAGGGACGCTGTATTGCGTGGTACCACCCAAATTCCAAAGGCTTTTCTGTAGGCCTTTGCTTGAAGCCTTAACGCAGCAAACGGCCGGGCTTACTATCAGTTGGGCCAGGCGGCTCGGGAGCGAATACTCAGCAGTGTCATGGACAGCTTCCAGCAATTGCTGCCCTCTCTTGATGACACTTTGCGCGAAGGTTGTTCTCCGTCAAAGCCAATGCGCTATCTTAGCACATTCCTCAAAACAGTGTCAATTCATTTTGTCTTTACAGGGGAAGACGTTTTGTACATTCGAAAACAAACCAGCATCAGAATAAAACCCAGGAAAGTTACGGTGGCCAGCATGATCAGCATGGCTTGCAAACCAAAATTTTCAAGCACCAGGCCCGAGATCAGGCTTGAGATAATCCCGGCCGCGCTGCCGCATAGTACAGTCAAGCTCTGCGTGCGAACTTTTTCACCCGGACGGCTTAAATGATCTACGAAAAAAACAGAGGTGATGCCATACAAACCATAACAAAACATATTGAAAAAAACCGCGAGATATATCAGACTGATACTTCCTGCGATCATCAAGGTGAAGGATCTCAGGAAGTAGGCGAAGAAAGCGACAATCAGCAGATTCTGGACTCGGAAGTGTTTTTGCAACAGAGGCGCTAAGAGCATCATCGGAACTTCAGAAAATGCCTGAATGAACATGGCCGTTCCCAGTTCTTTTCCGGAGCCTCCGACATGTTCTACGACACGCACCAAAAACAAATAAGATGCGGATTGTCCCATATAAATGAGCACACTGGCCGCCAGAAAGATAGAAAATACCGGATTATTTTTTAAAATGCTTTTGAGGCTGACTTTTTGCCGGCCTTTTTCAGCGGGGAAAACCGTCGGTGTACGTCCAGGCAAGCGGTTAGCATCGGGCATTCCCTGTATGATGATAATGGCCACCAGGCAGGCTATCGCGAATAAGGGCATCAGTGCAGCAGGTGAATAGTGCTCTATAAGCGAGCCGCCCAGCAGAGCACAGCCGGCATAAAACACCGAGCCCATGGCGCGCGGCCATCCGAATTGCAAAGGAAGACCTGCATTAATCAGCTGCATAAACTGCGCGTTGAGCAGACCATTGACAGAACTGCCAAAGCCGCCTCCCAGGCTATAGAATAAGATCATCAAAGCGATTGGCATGGGAATCCATGCAGCCACACCCAAAAAAAGCAAGCAGGCGACCAAGCCTGTTGAGATAATTTTTTTTAAAGGTTTATTTGGATTGGCATCACAAAAAGAAGAGATTAAAAGTTGAAGAAAGATCGCCAGCAAACACATGATGGAGGAAGTTAAGCCAATGAGCGAATCACTAAATCCGCGAGAGCTTAAATAAATGGTGAGAAATCCTGAATAAGCACAGACAGCCAGCCAGAAACTGCCCTGGACACCACCATATAATAACTCGATGCGACGCAATTCCCATTTTTCTTTTGTCATGATCCCTCGTTTATATGCTGTATATTTATTAAAAATTCACATCAGATCCAGGGATATTCGGAGGTATAGAATATGAGAATACTTACTGACTGTGTTCGGGTTACTTTATTTGAATGTCTCTTTGATTTTCTTTTGCATCATAATATACGAAGCTGCCTTTGGGTACACTGTGAGTCAGCCACACGTTTCCGCCAATCACACTGTCATCTCCAATGCTGGTATCCCCGCCCAGTATGGTTGCATTAGCATAAATCACCACATGGTGACCGATGTCGGGATGTCGCTTGATGCCTTTGACGGGGTTTCCAGAATCATCCAATTCAAAGGACTTTGCCCCGATGGTTACGCCTTGATATAGTTTTACATGGTGGCCAAGCCTTGCAGTCTCGCCTATGACAACGCCTGTTCCGTGATCAATGCAAAAGTATCCTGCGATAGCTGCTCCTGCATGAATATCAATGCCTGTTTTCTCATGCGCGTATTCTGTCATAATCCTGGGTACGAGTGGAAGTTTGAGCAAATAAAGTTCATGCGCCAGACGATAAATCATGGTAGCATAAAAGCCGGGATAGCAAATGACGATTTCATCAAAAGATGTTGCTGCCGGGTCACCGTTATAGATGCTTTCAATATCAGTCAGCAATGTTCTTTTTATCTCCGGGAGCTTTTGAATCAAACGTTCGCCCATGCAGCTGGCATCGCAGTCAAAGGGCTCACTAAAAGGAAGTGCGAGGGCTGCTTGCTCCATTAAACGATGGTGCACATGATTTAGTAAATCTGCAGGACTATCCACCCTTGGATTGGGGTAGTATCGCGGAAACAAAATGGTTTGCAAATCTCGAATAATGCGTACAATTTCCTTGCGATTGGGCGGAATGTGATATCCTTGAGATCTATGCATGCCCGAAGGAAGTGAGATGCCTGCCAGTTCTTGCAAAGAGAGTTCTATAATTTTGCTGTTTTTCCTCATGTAAGATGTCGCTCCTATAAAATCCAACTCAATCATCGATATCAAATGTATGCATTATGCAAGGGGAAGTCAATAGTTTCACGCTAAAAGCAGGATACAGCCTGTTGATTGTCGAATTATAATATTATCTGGGCAAAGGAGGCTGTTAACTTGATTGGTGATGAAAAGTTGAGAGAAATCTATAAAAATGGCGACTGTATCTATGATGGTAAGATTATCAAAGTAGAGAAGTGGCGTGTTACTTTGCCCGATGGACGCGAAGCATCTCGCGAAATCGTTATTCACAATGGCGCCGCAGCTGTTGTCCCTGTAGATGCGATGGGAAATGTGACTATGGTACGGCAGCATAGGGTAGCACTGGATACATTCACCTGGGAGATTCCTGCGGGGAAACTTGATTTTATCGGTGAAGATCCGCTGGATTGCGCGAAGCGGGAGTTGGAAGAAGAAACAGGTCTGCGTGCTGCCAGCTGGCGAAAGTTAAGCCATGTGATCACTACGCCTGGTTTCTGTACAGAAAAGATAGGTATTTATCTAGCGACTGATTTAACACAGCATGAGTCACATGCCGATGAAGACGAGTTTCTAAGACTCATGAAAATACCCTTGAGCGAAGCTGTCAAAAGAGTCATGTCGGGTGATTTTCAGGATGCAAAAACCTGCCTGGGGATTTTGATGGCTCAAAAAATACTGTTTGAACAAGTCCGCCTTCCCAAATATGGTGATGGCTTGCCTCCTCATATTAGAAAGGCGCAATACCCTACAGCAAAAGGATAGGTTATGAAAAAAAAACACAGTTTAGCATATATTATTTGGTTACTTTTTCTTGTGATCGTATTGGGACTCGGCTTATGGCTGACCATTGATTCTGCCATATATTTTGCCCAAAATCCACATCTTAGGTGGCTTAAAAGCCCTGAAGCTGCACGAATAATTCATTTGTTTGGTTTGGTATAATGCATGCGGTTGTTGATGGACATGATTTTCCTCAGGGATAAGAACCATGAAGCATCTCAGGATGAACGCTTTCGCAGCATTTTTCGGGAATTGCCTGTTCTTCAAGGGGAAAGAATCATCCTGCGAACACCCTTCATGCATGATGCGGGTGATTTTTATAGTTTTGCTCGCGATGAGGAAAACTGCCGTTATGTTCTTTGGGACGCGCATCAAAGCGTATCTGACAGCAGGAATGTACTGCGAGGCATCATCCGGCGAAACAAGATAGGGGATCCGGCTACTTTTGCTATTGCGCTAAAATCGGACAATCGTTTCATTGGGACAATTGGTTTTCAATGGATAGATATCCAGAGCTGCAGCTGTGAATTAGGGTACAGTATTGCCCGCAGGCTGTGGAATAGGGGACTGGGCACGGAAGCGCTTAAAACGCTGTTGCCTTTTGCTTTTGAAAAACTGGATTTAAACAGGATAGAGGCAAAACATGATGTTCTCAACCCAGCATCGGGAAAAGTGCTTTTACATCTTGGTTTTCGTCAGGAGCAGATAGCGCGTTCAAGCCTGAGTTTAAAAGGCAGGATGGCAGACATGGCGCATTATGTCCTGCTGAAGGAAGATTGGACAAAGTCAGCCGCGGTTATAAAAGGTAATGCTTAGCGCATTTATAAAAACAGAATGGGATAGACAAGATTGATTTCAGCAAAATTTATTTTGGCATTGTGCATGGGTGTTTTTGGGACAGTGCCACTTTTTATTCGACTGCTACCCCTTGAGAGTGTGGAAATCGCATTTTGGCGTGCAGTACTCGCAGCTGGTTTTTTAATCCTTTATTTTTTGATTACAAAAAAATCATTAAACCTAAAACATTATAAAAAGCAATCCGGGCTGCTTCTGCTTTCAGGAGCTTTAATGGGCATCAACTGGGTGACGCTGTTTGAAGCATACAAACACACAACAGTTTCTGTTGCTACGCTCATTTATTATACTGCGCCGCTTCTTGTGACCGCGGCCAGTGTACTGATTCTAAAGGAGAAGATAACGCGATCCCAAATCATCAGCATGGGTGCTGCAGCTCTTGGCATGATATTGATTATTAACCCGACCGGTGCTTTGACATCCGATCAATTGATAGGGATGTTGTTTGCGTTTGCTGCGGCAGTACTCTATGCCTCGGTCATTATGCTCAATCGGTTCATCAAAGATATTCCCAGCGTTTCACGCACCCTGCTGCAATTCATTGCGGCTATCTTGGTTTTAACGCCTTATGTCTTGCGCGGCGGCAGTCTGCAGGCTGCCCAACTTGATGTAATTGGGATTTTATCTTTGCTCATCCTTGGCGCAATTCACACCGGGCTTATTTATTGTTTGTATTTCGGGGCAATCCAGAGGCTGCAAGGCAGAGAGATTGCTATCCTCAGTTATATTGATCCATTGGTTGCTGTTCTGCTTTCTGCCCTGATATTAAGAGAACCCTTCACGATTCTACAAATGCTGGGTGGTGCTATGATTTTGGGCTTTACTTTTATAAGCGAACGACCCGGAAAACATAGTAAGATTCCAATCGTTGAAAAGAAAGCAGAGGGAGTTTGATAATAAATCAAATAAGAAGATTTGTTGTCAATGAACGTGGGCTTGCTGAGACTGGAATATGTTATTTGTTTTTTCCACTCAATTGCTAGTATTGTATTGAAATATTGTTCTAAAATTGGCTCAATTATCACATAAAAACGGCAAAGGCTATTTTTCACTTGTGACATAAAGTGTTTTGTGGTAAAATTATGACCGTTATTGAAGAAATCAATCTTATCATTATATTTTTTTGAGGGGGATCAGATCATGGCTGACTATCAACCAAAGGAAATTCGGAATATCGCCTTCTTAGGGCATGGCAGCGAAGGCAAAACTACTTTGACGGAAGCTTTGCTTTTTGCTGCC
>JAAZEI010000278.1 GCA_012512355.1 Clostridiales bacterium
ATAACACTGTTGTCATCACCAAAAATATTTTTGGACAGACCGTTCATCACAAAAAACTCTGTCATGTTAATGTCTGCCAATTTTGGAAAATCCATCCCGGACTTCCTGAAACGGAAGATGGCCTGCATAAACTTCTTCTTTAAATCATTATCCATAAATCATTTCCTGTGTTATTCTTCCTTCTTTTCCATCAGTGCTTCATGAACCATTGAATTAACTTTAAGTTACTAATTGTTAAGAGGTTTATTATATACCACCAATCGGTCAAAGAGACAAGCAGCCTTTGTGAACTTTCGGTGAATAGTTGAGTGAACCCGCAAAATGAATTTGCAAAAAATTATAAATGGCAGAAACTGCATAAGTATCATGCGGGCGGTGTATCATTAAGTAGGACTTGTGTTTTGTGGTTAAAATGAAGCTTGACATATGTCCTGTAAATCAATTAGAATAAATTGTCCGGCAGACATGGGGCATTTGTCCCGATGTGCTTGCTGTTTTTAATACACTACCGGGCTTTTGATTACAGGTCACCACGATGTTTGTGGGCCTTTGCTCATACAGTTTTACAGACACAATTGAACAGACTGTCTGAATATAATTAGCTTTTCCGTGTTTAAAACCAGTGGGCTGCCGTGTGGTTCAAACCTACGGCTATTTGACTTGGACAGGAACTTCGCAGTGATTGATGCACAGCGAAGCTGATGAATGATTAATACGTTTGAAGAAATCTCAAAAAGAGGAGGAGACAATGCCTATTTACTTAGCCATCCTGCTGATTATATTGTTTGGCGCCGTGGGCGCCGCAGCAGGTTTTATGTACCGCAAATCAGTCACTGAACAAAAGATTGGCCGCACCGAGCAGTATGCCTCAAATTTGCTGAATGAAGCCACCAAAAAAGCTGAAGACCAGAAAAAAGAACGCATCCTGGAAGCCAAAGAAGAGGTGCTGCGCCTGAAGCTGGACCTGGACCGTGAAATACACGAGCGCAGAACCGAACAGCAGCGCAATGAGCGCCGCATCGCCCAGCGCGAAGAATCACTTGATAAGAAGTTTGACAGCCTGGAAAAGCGTGAGGAGCGCATCAATCGCAAATCAGAAGAAGTTCAGGAAACGCTTGATGAAGCTGCACGCCTGAAGAATATGCAGTCCACCGAACTTGAACGCATTGCAGGCAGCACCGCTGACGAAGCGATGCAGATGATCATCAGCCGCGTTCAAAAAGAGGCCTATCACGATGCTGCTGCCTCTGTGCGCGAAATCGAGCAGAAGGCCAAGGAAGAGGGCGACAAGAAAGCCCGCAACATCATTGCCCTGGCCATTCAGAAGTGCGCCTCTGACCATGTGGCTGAAACCACCGTGTCCGTGGTCACCTTGCCCAATGACGATATGAAGGGCCGCATCATCGGCCGCGAAGGCCGCAACATCAGAGCGATTGAAGCTGCCACCGGTGTTGACCTGATTATCGATGATACACCCGAAGCGATCATCCTATCGGCCTTTGATCCGGTGCGCAGAGAGATTGCAAGGATCGCCATTGAAAAACTGCTGGCAGATGGCCGCATTCATCCCGCGCGCATTGAAGAGATGGTCGAAAAGGCCAAGCGCGATGTGGACGAAATCATCAAGGAAGCCGGAGAGCAAGCAGTGTTTGAAACAGGCCAGCATGGCCTCCACCCCGAAATTGTCCGCCTGCTGGGCCGCATGAAATACCGCACCAGCTATGGCCAGAATGTGCTGAAGCACTCCATCGAAGTGAGCCACCTGGCCGGCCTCATGGCCGCGGAAATCGGCGGCGATGTACAGATTGCAAAACGCGCAGGCCTGCTGCATGACTTGGGCAAGGCAGTCGACCATGACCAGGAAGGTACGCACGTATCCCTGGGCGCAGAAATCGCCAGAAAATACCGCGAGAGCCCGGATGTTATCCATGCCATTCTTGCCCATCACAATGACGTTGAGCCCTCTACCATTGAGGCAGTGCTGGTGCAGGCAGCAGATGCGATATCAGCCGCGCGTCCCGGCGCCAGGCGTGAAGCGCTTGAAAACTACATCAAACGCCTCACCAAGCTTGAAGAAATTGCCAACAGCTTCCAGGGCGTTGAAAAGACCTACGCCATCCAATCCGGCCGCGAAGTTCGCATCCTGGTCAAGCCCGATGATGTCAACGACGAAGGCACCAAGGTGCTGGCCAAAGAAATCGCCAAACGCATCGAAAACGAGATGGAGTTCCCCGGACAAATCCGAGTGAATGTCATCCGTGAAACCAGAAGCGTGGAGTACGCCAAATAAAATAAAGTCAATAATAAATAGGCTGTGAGCATGATGCTTGCAGCCTTTTTTGTGCAGTTTCGTGCGTGCAGTGTTTTTATCGCAGCAGCCAAAGAGTATCTATGATCTCTTCAGGCTGATAGCTGCTGCAGCGCAAAACCCCCCTGCGCGATGCGCAGAGGGGGTTTTGAAAGCATGGATTCAGCTTATGTGTTTTGTGCTTGCTGCTGTGTGCCGCAGACCGGGCAAAACTTGTCATCCTGGCTGAGGGCCTCGCCGCACTTGGTGCACTTGCGCGGGGGCGGCATTTGGGGGGCGCCGCATTCGGGGCAGAACTTGCTGCCCGGCGACAGGGGATGACCGCAGCTGATGCAGGGCTTGCCGTGCTCGGCTTCTTGCGCAGGAGCGGGCTGACCGGGCTGGGGCTGGAAAGCCTGCTGCATCGCCTGGCCCATCGCAAGGCCAGCACCCATGCCAACACCGATACCCGCGGTTCCGCCGGGGTTGTTGGCGGCATCGCGCATGGCTTCACTGCTTTGGAATTGAGCGTAGCGGCCCAAATCACCCACAACGCCCATGCTGGTGCGGCGGTCCATGGCCTGCTCGACTTCCTGGGGCAGGCTGATATTTTCAATGATGAAGCTGTCAAGCTTCAGGCCCAGGGGCGCCACTTTGGGCTGCATGGTGGACAGCATCAGCTGGCTTAATTCTTCATAGTTGGCTGCCAAATCAAGGGCTGGAATCTTGCTTTGCGCCAGGGCATCGCTCAGGGATGAAACGATGCTGCGCTTAACCTGTCCCTCAACACCCTCGGTGGTGAACAGCTCAGCTGTGCCAAAGACCTCGCGCAAAAAGACCACAGGATCCTGAACTCGGAAGCTGTAAATGCCAAAAGCCCGCAGGCGAATCATGCCAAAATCGCTGTCGCGCATCATGACCGGGTTGCTGGTGCCCCACTTGAGGTCAAGGAACTGGCGGGTATTGATAAAATAAACTTCTGCCTTGAAAGGGCTGTTAAACCCGAATTTCCAGCTGCGCAGGGCCGTCATGACGGGCATGTTTTGTGTGCTCAGCTCATAGCGGCCGGGCTGAAATACATCAGCTATTTTGCCCTCGTTGACAAAAATAGCCACCTGGCTTTCGCGCACAGTGAGCTGCGCCCCCATCATGATTTCTTTTCCGCCTGATTCGTAGCGGTATACCATGGTGTTGGGCGTTGAATCCGTCCATTCGATGACGTCGATAAATTGTCCCTTGATCATATTAAAAATGCCCATGACTGTTCCTCCTTTAATTACAGCGATATGAAAGACTATACCCCAATTTCGATGGATTCAGTAACTTCGTTGTCTGCAATGTCATTGAGGCAGCTCAAAACGGTGAATTGTTCTATTTCCAGGCTGAGATCCAGGTAGGTTTTTATCTGTGTAAGCTTTTCCTGAATGTAGGCCTGCACCCTGTCGGCAGTGACCTGGATATCTTCAGGCGGTGCTGCCTTGCTCTGGCAGGCAATCAGGCGTATATGACGGGGTGACAGCATGGACAGGCCATAATAAATGCCATCATGAAAGCGGCCAAAGAAGTTGTTGCGCAGAGCGCTCTCCAGCCGTTCTCTGCCGTAATGCCAACGGCCATCCACATAAAGTTCACCCTGGGGCATATCAAAATCTACCAAAAATGCAGGCTTGTCCAGGCTCAGATCCTGTCCGCGCACGAGCTTCAGGCGGCTTTTGAGCTCCATGGGGTCTGATATTTGCCGGGAGAGGAGCTGCTGCATCAGCTCGTCACGCAGGTATTGGATGACCTGCACCTCATCGTAGTCCTCATCCCTGTCATCCAGACGGATGCGGTCGAGAAAGCGGCGGATGCGCTGCAGCTCGTCCTGCAGGGTGTCATCATGATGATGGGTCTGAAAGATGGGCAGGCTGGGGCGCTGTTCGGTCAGGTAAGCGTGCAATCGTGAAGGGTCATTGTAGCGAAAAGAGTACCCCACCGCATCGATGGTGTGGCGTTCAAGATACTCTATCGCTTCTTGGATATCCTTGATGATGGTAATGGGAGCAATCATCTTTTCACTTAAGTTTTCAACCCTTTGAAAGGTATTGACGACTTCCTCCCGATCGGTGACAAGCAGTAATCTGTACATTCGCACCCTCCTTACTGATAGCCATTACATTATAGCATATTCCGCGAGATGCACAAGAATCTGGCAATTAGGCC
>JAAZEI010000034.1 GCA_012512355.1 Clostridiales bacterium
CGGTTACGCTACTTTTTAAACCTGCACCTTTTTTGGACACCCTCGACCTACTTGTATGTTGTGTTTTAGCCGAAGCTCCGCTCCGCGAGAATGGGAACCAGACTCGTCGGAGCGGAGCGGAGCTTCGGCGTTTTTTCTTTTTTTGCTTCTTTTTTTCTTTTGGTATCCAGAGGCCTTAGTATGTATGATGTTTTCATCATTTGACTGAACCGGCTTCTTGATATACGGTAAAATGATTTTTTAGGGTAGCTCCCTGAAAAATCACAGGGGAAACAGCGCGTGTACCTAGTGTGCCTATGGCACGTCCAAAAGACTGCGCGTTTCCCCTGCTACCGTGCTTTCAAAGGCCGAACATTATCTTGTGCATTAAAGCACGCATGAACAAGTCTGACCTAATGAAGCACTCTCTCTAATGTAGCTTTTCTGGAGGAAATTGCAATGGAACAGAATCTGCTCGAAACGCTGCCCCCACCTGCTTTCGAATCACTACCACAAACACAACCAAAGCAACAGATTAAAGAACATATCTGGCAATGGTTTGGACTGGATGTTTCCAAGGACTCTTTCACGGCCGCATACTATTCTGGCTTACCCGATACAAAAAACTCTGAAGTCGTCAGTTTTGAATCCTCCCGAAAAGGAGTAAAAAAGTTTCTAAACTGGAGAAAAAAACACACTTTTTCTGATTATCCCTCTGCTATTGTCATGGAATCAACGGGTTATTACTCACGTAACCTAACGGATATCTTTCTCAAATTAGACAGCTCAATCCATGTCTCCATTTGTAATGCCCGCTCAGTCTCCTACTACATCAAAAGTCATGCGGAAAACAAGACAGACCAATCAGATGCAAGATTCATTTCCAGGTATGGTTATGATTTTCAACCACTTAGCGTAAAAATCAAAAGTCGCGATGAAAAATTGCTCAAGGAATTCGTGTCAGAACGTATGAAGGTTGTCAAAATGATGACAATGCTGACAAACAAAAGTCACTCCCTGGAGTATGCTGAAACAAAGGCAATCAACAAGGGCATCATTGATTTTCTTAACAAAAAAAAGCAAGAGCTTGATAAGAAAATAGTTGAAGTAAGCAAACTGTCTGTGGAAATGGACAATGAAATTGCACTGATAGATTCGGTTCCTGGAATCGGCAGAGTCTCGGCATCCGTAATCTATGCAGAATTAGGTTCACTAAAACAGTATACGCGATTGCAGCTTTCGGGAATGTCTGGACTATTTCCCAAAATCAGCCAATCAGGCACATCGATGAACAAAAGCAAATTGGCAAAGAGTGGATCAAGCAATCTTAGACAGATCCTTTATATGGATTCAATAAAGGCCATTGAAATAATACCATCCTTAAGAGAGTTGAGGAAACGATTGTTGGCTCGTGAGAATTCCAGAAAAATGACAGCAATGTGCGCATGTATGCGGAAGCTTCTTCTCATCGCAAAAGGAGTCGTTGATTCTGGTATTCCATACGATCCGAGTTTCCAACAAAAAAAAGGTGAAGTTTCTCACAAAACGGCTTGACTTTGACACATTATCTTTTGGGAACTGCACCCCCTTGTCACTCTTTCTCGATGGCGTCTTTCTTTGATCAGTCAGATCGGTCGGATCGGACTGATCTACCGGAGAATCCCCAGACC
>JAAZEI010000279.1 GCA_012512355.1 Clostridiales bacterium
GATTACCCCTATCGCCATCGAGCAGGGTCTGCGTTTCGCTATTCGCGAAGGCGGCCACACGGTCGGCTCAGGCGCTGTTGCCAGGGTTATTGAAGGCTAAGAAATATCATCTAAAGAGGCCGGGCAATTATGTCCGGCCTCTTTTTATAGAATAGCATCAGAATATTGACTGACTGTGGGTTGAAACAACATACATGAAAACAGTAAATAGAGCAATCATCATTATAATTTGGATATTGTTATGGCAAATTTTATCCAGCTTTGTTTCGTTGCCTTTGCTTTTACCCAACCCGATTGATACTGCAAAAGCGATGATCGGCTTATTATCTAAGATAATTTTTTGGAAAAGCCTCGGGAAAAGTATGCTAAGAGTTTTATTGGGATTTGTTTTAGCTGCCATCACGGGAACGCTTTTTGCTGTTATTTGCTCAAGATGGTCTTGGCTAGATCAATTTTTTTCGCCCATCAAAAGTCTGATTCGCTCAACCCCAATTTCCTCATTTATCATTTTAGTATTGTTATGGATTTCAGTCGATATAGTACCAATCTTTATTGCTTTTCTAACCGTCATGCCTATTATTTGGCAATCGGTGCAGCAGGGAATTATCCAGACAAGCCCATTATTGCTTGAAATGGGGCATATTTATTCATTTTCTCCGGGAAAGGTTTATAAATATATCTATCTTCCAAGTATTTTGCCATATTTTTATTCAGCCAGTGCAACAGGAATGGGGTTTGCATGGAAAGCCTGTATTGCGGCAGAAGTTATTGCAAAGCCATTGTTCTCCGTAGGTAAAAATTTACAGGATGCAAAAGTTTATCTGCAAACTGAGGAATTATTTGCGTGGACTTTTACTGTTATTCTCTTAAGCTTATCCCTAGAAACTGTTTTGAAACGCTTGATACACATGGAAACCGGCAAACTCGAGAGGAAAACAAATGCTCCTGTTTGATGATGTTAGGCTTGGTTACAGCCAAGATAAATCTGTTTTAGATAAAGTATCGATTTCATTATTTTCACCGGGCAGGTATGCTTTGATGGGCGAATCAGGAAGCGGCAAAACAACCTTGCTCAAAACAATTGCCGGATTGTTGCTGCCGTTGGCCGGTACAATCAAAGGCATAGAAAACAAACGCATTTCTCTTTTGTTTCAGGATGACAGGCTATTGCCATGGTGCACTGTCCTTAAAAATGTGATGATTGCCATGCCTGAACCCTCTGAGGAGGTTGCGAAAAATATTTTATTGGCACTTGAAATAACAGACATTGAGGCTTATCCATCAACTTTCAGTGGCGGAATGAATCGACGTGTTGCTTTGGCACGTGCACTTGCTTATCAAGCCGATATTCTTTTGTTGGATGAACCCTTTAGCGGCATAGATCAAGAAATGAAATTACGAATAACAAAATTCATTACAAATTCTGCGCCATTAATTTTATTCACAACACATGATCAGAATGAAGCTTACATGATGGGGGCGAAGCAGATATTTTATATAGAAGATAGAAGGCTTTTAAACATGAACAAGAATTCATAAAAATGGCGTTGATGCATTCCATTTTAATCCCGTTTGATGTATACTTGAACTAAGAAATTAATAGTCGGAGGCAAAGAATGAAAATACTCATCGTGAATGCTGGCTCATCATCGTTAAAATATCAATTGGTTGATATGCTCAATGAAGCAACGCTTGCACAAGGTTTGATAGAACGTATTGGTATTGAGGGCAGTAAACTGACTCAAAAAGTTAATGGTGAAAAAAATGTTGTTAAATCACCACTTACAAACCATATCGAAGCGGTTGAGATGATGGTATCAGCTCTAACCAATAATGTGTATGGCGTTCTAAAATCAATGGATGAAATCAGTGCAGTAGGTCATCGCGTTGTTCAAGGCGGTGAGCATTTTACAGCATCAGCCGTCATCAATGAAGAGGTTTTAGCCGCTATTGATGCAAATTGTGCCTTGGCACCGCTTCATAATCCCGCAAACCTTATGGGTATCAGAGCCTGCCGTGAAATCATGCCAAAGACTCCTATGGTTGCGGTATTTGATACTGCCTTCCATCAAACTATGCCAGCAAAATCTTTTCTTTATGGTGTCCCTATGGATTATTACAAACGTTTGCGAGTGCGCCGATATGGATTCCACGGAACCAGTCATTCCTATGTAAGTAAAAGAGCCGCTGTAATGTTGGGTAGACCCATAGAAGAGCTGCGTCTAGTAACCTGCCATTTAGGCAATGGTTCATCAATGGCAGCTGTACAATTCGGTAAATCGGTTGATACATCCATGGGTATGACACCGCTTGAAGGTGTTATTATGGGAACCAGAAGTGGCAATGTTGACCCTGCTGTGTTGCAATTCATCATGAATAGCGAGAATTTGGATATTAACCAAATGCTAGATATCCTCAATAAAGAGAGTGGCTTCTTGGGCCTCAGCGGCATAAGCAGCGACATGAGAGATGTAGAAGAAGCGGCTGAAAAAGGTGACAAGGCAGCACAAATTGCCATTGAGATGCTGTATCAGGGCATTAAAAAGTATATCGGTGCCTATGCTGCTGTCATGGGTGGAGTTGATGCCATCATTTTTACAGCTGGCATTGGCGAAAATGGTTGGGAACTGCGTGAAGCCGTGATGGAAAACATGGAATTCCTCGGTGCGTCAATTGATAAAGAAAAAAACAAAGTTCGTTCTCAGGAAATTGATGTATCGATGCCTGACAGCAAAGTCAGAATACTTGTGATACCAACAAATGAAGAAATAGTCATCGCCAGGGATACATTGGCCTTGGTGGGAAACACAGATCATTGACAGCTCTGGATAAAAAGCTTGTAAAAATATATACAGATGGAGCATGTTCAGGAAACCCTGGACCAGGCGGTTGGGCAGCGATTCTA
>JAAZEI010000280.1 GCA_012512355.1 Clostridiales bacterium
ACCAATCCTTACTATGTCAACATCCGCAGTGGCGCTTCAATCCGGGATGCCATCATCGGCCAAGCCGATCCTGGAGCTGTTTACCCCTGTATCAGTACAGCAGCGAGCGGCTGGTACCTCATTCTGCTCGATGATGGCCGTTCAGGCTACGTATCTGCGAATATTACAACATTTACACCCGGCAATGATGGGTATCAGCCTATCACGCCTCCCAATCAGTATCAGGTACAAGTCCCTATATATTACAGGGACGCTATGGGCAACATGCTGTATACAGACTATATCAACCTGTATACGGGAAGCCGACTCATTGAACCTAATAAAAACTTGCTGCCGGGCTACAGGCTCCTGGGGCCAAACAACGTAGTGGTTTCTGTGTCCTCAAGCCTTGTAGCGATGCCTTCAAGCGTTACTTTTCTATTTTCGTCCCAGCAAAATGTCACACCGCCACCGGCACCCACCGCGGTGCCCGCGACCCCAACCCCTGTGCCTCAAGACAGACCCGCATATGTGCCGGTTCAGTACATAGGGCCTCAGGGTGAAGTGTTCTACAGCACGAGTTTGACACTGTGGCGAGGGACCAATTACATACAGCCCCAGTACAGCGCGGTACCTGCCGGGTATGTTTTGTCAAGTTCTTCCAGCGTGGCGGTCAGCGTCAATGCATATGGCCAGGCGACGCCCTCTGTTGTCGTCTTTGTGTTCAGACAAAGAGATCCGGTGCAGACACCAGCACCAACAGCTGTTCCCACCCCGCGTCCTCAACCCACGCAAAGGCCTGTGCCGCCTGCCACAGAAGCAGGGTATTTGCCTGATTTTGTGAAAACCAAACCGATTAAGGGAAGCTATCCTGTTTATACAGGACCGGGCGAAGGGTACTACCGTGTTGGCAATGCCACATTGGGCGGCGGAACCATCAGGGTGTATGGCCAGGAAAATGGCTGGGTCCTGATTGGCTATGGTTTATCCAATGGCGGCTATCGCATTGGCTTTGTTTCGATGAGCGCCATTGCGCAGGATATCAATCCAGAACCGCTTCAACTGACATACACCGCCAAGAACAACGTTTCAGCCTCACTGTTTGTTGATGATCCGATTGTCAGTAAAAACAGAGAGCTGAGCAAACGCTATGAGGGCGGCAGTCCATTCTACTTCTTGGCTTATCTCAATGATTTCTGGGCCTATGTTGAAATAGAAAACTTCGAAGGAACAGGTCAGCCTGCCAGAGGCTTTGTCAGCAGGAGAAGCCTGGGGGTGTAAACGCTGCTTGCCAGGTTTCTCAAACTTGATATTTTTTCCAGTCTAAATAAAGAATCCGCAGTTTAAACCGCGGATTCTTTTATTCTACTTCTGCAGCCACGTCAGCCGGGTCCGGCGGCTGCGGGGCCATGGGAGCATTATCTTTTTCGTGTTTGTGTATCGTCATGCTATCCCACTTGAGCGCAGCTTTGACCAAAGCCAGCAGCACTGTCATGATGGGAACACCCAGGATCATGCCGGGAATGCCCATGACAGAGCCAAAAAACATGACAGAGAACATGACAACCAAAGGATGCAGTCCAACCCGCTCAGAGAGTATTCGGGGCGTGATCAGGTTTGATTCTGTTTGCTGAATGATAATAATAAGGATAATGACCCAGAGCGCTTTGATAGGAGTTGGGCCGATGAGGGCGAGCATCACCGGCAGCATAGCACCGATATATGGACCGAAATAGGGGATGAGATCAAAGAGCCCTGAAACAATGCCGATGGTTAAAACATTGGGGATGCCAATCGCCATGCAGCCCAGGGCTGTTAATAAGCCGACAAAAAAACTGATAATTATTTTACCTTTTACATAGCCTGTCAGCAGTTTATGCAAATTACCGCCTATTTCTTTGATGCGGGAACGCAGCGGTTCGCGAATGACTGCCGCGGTATCACGCAGAATCATATCTTTATCCTTGAGCATGTAAAAAGTAATCACCGGAATGAGGAAAACATCCAGCAGGCTGTTGAGGGATGCAATGGCGCGCTTAATGCCGTCGCTCAAAATATTCAGACCGGTATCGAGCAGTTCGCTGACAGTATTCTGAACATTCAAGCTGTTTCCAAACCACCCTTCAACCGTATGAATCAGTTCATCAAACAATTTTCTCAGGGTCCCAATATTTAGAGACAATCTGCGGATGAGGACGGTAGCGTCGCTGATGACATTGGGAATAAAATAAGCAAAAAAGATAAGAAGCCCCACAAAAATCAGCAGCACCGATAACAGGGATGACCAAAATCTTTTTACGCCCCGCTTTTGAAGCATATTGATGAATGGGTTGAGCAGATAGGAAAATATAGAGGCATAGATGAACGGGCTGAGCGTACCCATTAAACTTCTGCGGACATTATAAACAAATAAAGTAAAGAGAAGCATAACAATAACCAAACTGATGGTACGCTTGTTTCTTGTGAGCCAATTGCTTTCCATGCTTTCCTCCCAAAATTAACGGATTAAACAGATGGATTTGAAATCTATGCAATGCATTCTATCATAAGCATCCAAGCGTGAATAGCGTCATATGACGCTTGCTTGACAGGTGAATCGCTCAAAGTTACAATCTGCTATGAATGGGAGGGGTAAATTGTTGAGGGGCAAGCGCAATAGGCGCAGCGACAGACACCAAGCTGTGCAGCATGATTCCGGGCTGATGCCCTACCCGGGGCATTCACAGGACCTTTTGCAGATTGAAGGTTTTGTTCAGGCACCAAATATACAGGATGCCTTAGATTTCATGGCCTTGCCCGATGATACCCTCATGGAGGATGACCTCTATTCTTTGGGGCCGACAGCGCCAATAGAGACTGAAAATTTCGAAAAAATACAAACAGAGACTGTCCCCGTGAAGCATTCACATGGCGGCCTTTATTCTCTGTTACTTATTGGCTGTTCCTTGGCTCTGTTTTTTATAGCAGGTTTTGTTTTTTGGCTTTATCAGCCCAAAGCAGCATTTGAGTCACGCAAAGCATTTCTTTCGCAGGATATTATTTTTGATGGCATAAAAATTGATGGGCTTGATGTGGGAGGGCTGACACGGTCTGAGGCTTTGCGAAAGCTTCAACAGTCACATAATGAGCAGCAAAATGATCTGCAGCTGAGCGTTGAGGTGGATGGCGCGACCTTTATGATAACCAACCAGCAGCTGCCTTATGGCCGCAACACGATGGACATCATCGATGCCGCTTTTGCCGTTGGCAGACAGGGCTATCCCTGGATGATAGGTTCTGACAAAACACCTTTTGAAATTCGCTATGAACACACCAGGCATATCGGGGAGACCGGCGCCCAGTTTGAGACAAAAACTGCGGTTTCGCAGGAGGCTGTGACAAATCTGCTCAATCTGCTTGCACAGAAAGTAAACAGAAATCCTCAGAATGCGCAGCTGGCCAGCTTTGATTTTGAAACGCGTTCATTTAGCGTCAGCCGAGATATGACAGGGATCAGGCTTGACTTCATCGCATCGGCTGAAGCTGTCTTGAACATATTAAATACAGGGCAGCGGCAGGCTCATATCAGCCTTCCCACTGAAGTTTTATTGCCGCAAATAACGGCAGTTGAGCTTCAAAACAGCCTGAGCCTCCTTTCTTCTTTTTCTACCCGGACAAGTGCTGATGAATTGCGCAATACCAACATCGCTCTGGCTGCCCGTGCCATCCATGGCATGGCGCTGATGCCCGGAGAAAGCTTTTCTTTTAATCAGGCTGTCGGTCAGCGTACGGTGCAGCGCGGCTATCAATTGGCACCCGCTATTGCAGGCGGCGTTTTATTTGACGATATAGGCGGGGGTATATGCCAGGTCTCCAGCACGCTGTTTAATGCAGCGGCCTTGGCGAACATGAGCATCATAACCCGAGAACCCCATGCCTGGCCTGTTTCTTATGTTGAGAAGGGGCTTGATGCAACGGTGAACTGGCCCAACATCGATTTTAGTTTTAGCAATGATACCAAATCACCCGTTTTCATCGTGACATCTTTTAAAAACCGTGATTTAAGCATAGAGTTTTATGGAATGCGCAAGGAGGAAGGGGAAAGCTTGCGTCTTGAAACTGCCACCATCTCAACCAAGCAGCCCCCCGGTTCACCAAAATACCAGCAAAACCCAAATCTCCTCCCGGGTGAACAACGTGAATTGAAAAAAGCAAGAAGCGGCTTTGTTGTAGATACTTACCGGATATATCTGCGCGATGGTCAGGAATTCAAAAGAGACAAGCTGTTTTCTTCAGTTTACCCGATGGTACAGCAAGTGATTGAATATAATTAAACGGAGGACACTATATGTTAAAGGGCGAGAGGCGCAAGGCCGAAATATTGAAGGCATCTTCGGAGCTTTTTGCCCAAAAGGGATATCAAAAAACCACTCTGCAGGATATTCTAGACAGCGTAAAGTGTTCCAAAGGCAGTTTTTATCACCATTTTGATAGCAAGCTTCAAGTCCTGGAAGCATTGGCCCTTGAGCATACGCAGCAGGACTATCTGGATTTTAGATCTGCCTGTCCCAAAACCATTTTGGAAGAGCTTAATTTGTTGCTATATTTCAGCTCTCCCTTCAGGCTCAGGGAAGTGCAATACACCGCTGCTCTGCTGGGGCTGGGCATCAGGCAGGAAGGCGCTATCATTGCGGCTCATATTCGTGAAGCGCGAAAAACAGCTTTTTATGATGACTTAAAAGCGATTTTACGCAGACTGCAGCAGGAAGGTCTGGCTTTTTTTAGCAACGAAACCCTGCCGGAGCTGCTGTGGGATACCCATATGATGTTTTGTGATACCTTGCTGATGGAAAATTGCAGGTTAATTATTTCAGGCGGCACACCCGGCAGCCGTATTTTACAGATGCTGCAGGCATCGCGGTTTATTTGGGAAAGGCTGATCGATCTGCCTTATGGCTGTGTAGAGATTATTTCGGCGGATGAACTGATGCAGACACTCCAAGAAGCTTCAAATATCATTCGTCTTGAGCAGGAACAGCTGCGTTTTGATAAAATCAAGTAGAGCAAAACAGATGATTCAAAGCATAATCTTTTCCCGTGAGCGCTTAACTTGTCAAGACTAAAGCA
>JAAZEI010000281.1 GCA_012512355.1 Clostridiales bacterium
CTGACAAAAAAACAAAACCGCTATCTTATCGCCGGTGCCTTGAAAGGCGCCATGCTTGTGGCTGGTATCCTCTCAATAATTGTGATACTTTTTGTGCTTTTTTCAACACAAATATGGTTAAAATGATCGTTTGTATCAATATATTTAATACGAGGGGCAGTTAAGTGGGCATCCTAAATACGCAGAAGCACATTGTCCCCTGCCCTCATTGCGGGGAAGATATGCTCGATCACATGAAATCTTGCCCTCATTGCAAAAAAGAAGTCACGTTTGCATGGAGCAGAGAACCAAGATCTCAAAATAAAATCAAAGCGACTCGGAAATATTTATATGTGGTGAGCGCTGTGGTTATTGTCATTTTCTTAGTTTTAAAATTCTTTAATTGAATATTGTTCTTGTATAACATAGTCAAAAAAAGAGTTCACTGCGGAGACGAAAAGTAAATTTCACTTCGCAGTGTTTTTATTATCTGACCATGTGCGGACTGTTAGTTTGAGATATTTTTTATAAAAACGATTTGAATCATGCAATTTAACTCGCGCTTTTTCAAATATTGTTTTATAGACTGTTCAATTGTGGTATGATTATATTACAAACTAAGAGAAAGGAAGCACAACAATGGAAAAAATTTTAGACAGTCTATACTCGGTGGGCGTTCAGGACCCCGGGCTGCGCACTTTTGATATCATCATGAACACGCCCAATGGCAGTACTTATAATGCTTACCTCCTAAAGGGCAGTGAGAAAACTGTTTTAATTGAAACAGCCAAAGCTGGTTTTAGCGATGAGTATTTTGCCAATATCCAACAGATTACAAGTCTGGATAAAATCGACTATCTGATCGTCAACCACACAGAACCAGACCATGCCGGTACCATTCCGCTTCTTTTAGAGCGAAACCCCAATATTACTGTTATAGGCACAACCAGCGGGATAGCTTTTGTGACCAATATTATCAAAGATGAGTTTAAAAGTCGTGTCGTTAAAAAAGGTGATACGCTTGATTTGGGCGACAGAAAGCTGGAGTTTTATCCAATGCCCAACCTCCATTGGCCAGATACCATGTTTACCTTCGACCCGGTCAATAAGACATTGTTCACCTGCGACTTTTTTGGCGCGCACTATGCTTATCCGGATTTGCTTCTCAGCCGCATGGAAGATAAATCTACCTATCGTGAATCATTCCATCAATATTTTATGGATATTATGTTTCCTTTCCGCAGTCCTTTTGTTACAAACGGCATCAAAGCAGCCAAGGAACTGGCGCCAAAGATGATTTGCACAGGACACGGACCTATTCTTGATACAGATCTTGAATATGTTTATGAGAAGTATACGCAGTGGGCGCAGCTGCCTGAACACGCAAAAGGCAAAACTGTGGTGATTGTTTATGTGTCGGCTTATGAGTATACAAAATCAATGGCGATGAGAATTGCCAAAACACTTGAAGATAAAGGGCTGCATGCTCATATCATTGATCCAACGAAGGAAGAACTCAATGATGTGATCAGTGCCGTATCTCTTGCTGATGGCATTCTTTTTGGCTCACCTACCTTCTTGGGCGATATGCTCAAACCCATTGGTGAAGTGCTGACAGCCTTGTATCCCTTTATGGTGAGCGGCAAACCCGTTTCAGCCTTTGGCAGCTATGGCTGGTCAGGTGAAGCAGTTGAGAACATTACCCAACGCGCAAAGCAGCTAAAAATGAAAACAATGGATGGCATTCGCATCCGGCTGCGCCCGAGCGAAGAAGAGCTTGACGGTGTGGAGGAGTTTGCCAGTCAGTTTGCGATGATGCTCAAATAAGAGCTTTCAGATAAGGAGAGACCGTATGGAGGAATCTGCTCATTATCTTTGCCCAAACGCAGCTTTAAAAGAAACCCCTGCTGCGCATGATTCTACCTGGGATATCGCACAAAAAGCAAGCCTGGCTGATGCTGTTACAGGCGACGCGCCTGTACGCCTTACCACCTTCCAGATACTGCGTGACGATCGTCAGGCAAAGATTTTTGTGCGATTCCAAAAAGAGGCTGATCAGGTATATTCAAACTTTAAAATCCATGACGAGCCTTTGTGGAAGCAAGAGGTGTTTGAGCTGTTTGTGTGTGATGACAATCATCTTGAAACTTATAAAGAGCTTCAGTCAAGTCCATGGGATGTTCTCTTTGATGGCATCATCAGTTATGATAAACAAGGAAAGCGCCATTTAAATGTCAGCTGGCACGCGGCGGGCTGGGAGTCTATCAGTCACTTTGATAAGAATAATGGCAGGTTAACAACAGTTTGGTCAATTCCTTATGATGCCTTTGATACAAAACCAAAAGCCGGCATCAGCTGGAGGCTTGGAGTTTTTGCTGTAAACCAAAATGGCGAATCCCAGGATCTGCTGTCATGGCAAAAGCTTGGCAGGCCCAACTTTCATCTGCCGGAGCGCTTTGGATACCTTGACTTTGAATGAACAAACCCTTGATCTTCCCTCAGGCCTGCAAAAGCTGACAGAAGAACTGGGGATGCTGTCAGGGCTTAGCCTGTCTTTTGGCAATGCTGCACAGCATGAAAGCTTTGCTATGGGGATGGCTCAGGAGGCGTCACGACAAAAAGGTGAGTTTTCAAAAGATGCAAAACCCATAACTAGCAGCAGCCTATATGATTTGGCATCCCTCACCAAGCTATTCACCGCAGTTGCTGTCTTACAGCTGAATCAAAGAGGGAAACTTCGCTTTGATGACTTGTTGGGACACATTGATAAACGATTTCATGCATTACGCGATACGACTATATTTGATGTCCTTAGCTATCAGGCTGTA
>JAAZEI010000282.1 GCA_012512355.1 Clostridiales bacterium
CGCGGATGTTCTTGAGCGTTCCCTGCTCGACAAATATCATGGTGTAGTTGGCAGCGTAGTTGGTGGCAATGCCCAGCGCGTAGACAGAAGCCATCGTGAGAATGATGCGCACAAAGTCTGCGGAAATCAGTCCGCCCACAGCCACCGCCGGCAGGATATAGTCATCAATAATCACCCGCAAAAACAGTGCCGTGGAGGCGCCCACCACGGAAGAGATAACGATGCAGGTCAGAGCGAAAATCAGCTTGCCTTTAAAGGCCAGCATAAAACCCAGCAGACGCCTGAAGGTATGGGGCTTGAATTTCATAGCAGCTTTCCCCTGCCTTGCCTGCCTATCTTGTTTGTCTTGCTGATTAGCTTGCATGCAAACTGCCCCCCTGCGTCTGGGTCTCGTATACTTCACGGTAAATGTCGCTGCGCATCAGCAGCTCATCATGGGTGCCAGCAGCCATCAAATGTCCGTCATCCATCACCAAAATCTGATCGGCATCCTCAACTGAGGACACCCGCTGGGCAATGATGATCTTGGTCGTATCAGGGATGCTCCTGGTGAGCATATCGCGAATATCCTTTTCCGTCTTCATATCCACTGCGCTCGTTGAGTCATCCAGGATGAGTATTTTGGGGTTTTTGAGCAGGGCCCGGGCGATGCACAGGCGCTGGCGCTGACCGCCGGAGAGATTTGAGCCGCCCTGCTCGACATAGCTGTCATAACCCTCGGGCATTGCCCTGATAAACTCGTCTGCCTGGGCTGCCTTGCAGGCCGCCTGCATCTGCTCATCCGTCGCGTCAGGGTCTCCCCAGCGCAGGTTGTCTTTGACGCTGCCTGAAAACAGAATGTTCTTTTGCAGCACCATGGCCACCTGATGGCGCAGCGCGTCCAGCGAATACTCGCGAACATCAATGCCCCCCACCAATACCCGGCCGGTATTGACATCATAAAGACGGGGTATCAGCTGCACCAGGCTTGACTTTGAGGAGCCTGTGCCGCCAATGATGCCAATCGTCTGCCCGGAAAGTATCCGCAGGCTGATATCATCAAGCACCAATTTTTCGGCTTCCTTATTATAAGAAAAATTTACATGTTCAAAGATGATGCTGCCATCTTGCACCTGGGTGATGGCTTTTTCGCCGCTTTGGAGGGTACTGACTTCCTCCAGCAGCTCATAAATACGCGCGATGGACGCGCGCGAGATAATAATCATGACAAAGACCATCGACAGCATCATCAGGCTCATCAATATCTGCATGGCATAGCCAATCAGGCTGGCCAGCTGCCCCGTGGTGAGCCCCGCTGCCGCGAGATTGCCGGAAGCCGCGATCTCCTGCGCGCCAAACCATGCCAGCAGCAGCATCGATAGATAAAGACAAAACTGAAACAGGGGCGAGTTGAGCGCCAGCCGCTTGCCAGTAGCCAGAAAGTCCTCATAAATACTCTTGGAGACTTCGGTAAATTTTTCGATCTCATAGTCTTCCCGGTTGAATGATTTGACCACGCGGATCCCGTGCAGGTCTTCGGATACGATGCTGTTTAATTTATCATATCGCTTAAACACCCTGACAAAAATAGGATGCACATGCCGGATAATCAGATAAAGCCCCAGGCCCAGCACCGGAATCAGCGCCAAAAATATCAGCGACAGCCGCTGGTGCAGCCTGAAGGAAAATATCAATGCAAAAATAATCATCATCGGCGCCCGCACCGCCAGGCGCAGCATCATTTGAAAGGCATTCTGCACATTGTTGACATCGGTGGTCAGGCGCGTGATGATGCTCGCCGTTGAGAACTTATCAATGTTTGAAAAGGAGAGGGTCTGCACATTGGCAAACATGTCATGGCGAAGGTTCTTCGCAAATCCTGCCGATGCCACAGCCGCGAAGCGCCCGGCAAAAAAAGCCAGCGTAAGCGAGGTGAGCGATACCCCCAGCAGCACCAGCCCCATGCGCAAAACATAGCCCATATCCTGATTTTGTATGCCCCTGTCAATCAAATAAGCCATCAGGGTCGGCATCAATATTTCGAGCACCGATTCGATCATCATGAAAATCGGCGTGACGATGGCTGCTTTGCGGAAGTCTCTGAGGCTTTTGAGGAGGGTTCTGATCATGCTTGTTGTTTCACTTTCTTAGGGTTCATTCTATAGTCTTTATACCCATTTGGTGCTTGATGAACTGTTAAAAAGACAGGTAAAAATTGAATTTATTATAGGACACCTCTAAAAAACGATGTTTTAGTAACAACTTAGGAATTAGAACCAAAATGAAGAAAACAAATGGATTTTCAGAAATTTTATTTGGATTGAGTATTTAACTTTACAAAATAACATAATCTGATTAACATGAGAAAGATTTGGAATGGAGGATGTATTTCATGGAAATGATTAGAAATTATGGGATTACCATGGCAGTATTTTTTGCTGTTGACATCATGTGGCTTGGATTTATATCCAAAAAACTATATGCTAAGTATTTGGGGTATATTATGGCAGACCAAACCAATTGGCCTGCAGCTATCATTTTTTACCTTTTATACATCGCGGGTTTAATCTTTTTCGTCATTAACCCGGCACTGGAAAAGAACAGTCTGATATATGCTGTTACAGTTGGAAGCATTTTTGGTTTCATCACCTATGCTACCTATGACATGACAAACCTGGCAACATTAAAAGATTGGCCGGTCATCATCACCATCATAGACATGATGTGGGGAACATTTCTCAATGCAGCAACCGCAGGCCTTAGTTTTTATATCATCAATTTATTTAAATAACAAGAAATTAAAAGAGGAAACACATGGAATTAGCATTATTAAGCGGCGAAAATATGTACTATGGTTTTATATCAGGCGCCAATGAAGTCATCAAACAAAAGCTGGACTTGAATAGAATTAATGTATTCCCGGTTGCTGATGGTGATACCGGAAGCAATTTAGCATACACCATGAATATGATTATTCAAAGCTCTCAAATAAAAG
>JAAZEI010000283.1 GCA_012512355.1 Clostridiales bacterium
TGATGACAACAATCTCATCGCCACGCTCGATGTGCGGGCGGAAAGCATCTTCAAAGTCTGAGGGGGGGACCTGCGAGGTGGTCGGCAAAGCCTTTGCTTGGCGCAGCTTGTGGTAGAAGCTTTTGCTGTCCAAGTCGATGCTGTCAAGAAAACTGTCAGTGCCAAAATGAATGGTCAGGGGCAGCATTTCCAGGTCGTATTTTTGTCTGTCCTCGGGTGTAAAATCGCTGGTGCTGTCAATAATAATGCGAATCATTCGTTTGAATTCCTTTCTTGGCTGAAGAATTTTGATATGCTCTGCAAGGCGCGAAGCAGTATCTGGAGTTCCTGGGGGTCAAGGTTTTTGGCTACCTCTTCAATCATTCGTTCATGGATGAGACGGTGTGCCGCTTCTGCCTGTTTGGCAGCCTCTGTTGCAGTGATATGAATCCGGCGCCTGTCCTTGGGGTCGGTGTTTCGCAGGAGATACCCTTTTTTCTCCAGGACATTGATCGCGGCAGTCAGGCTGCCTGGTGTAATACCCAGAGAATCCGCGATGTTCTTGGCGGTGTTTTTATTCTGAGGCGCCAGGAGGCAAACCGCCTCGATGACATGCATTTCGGAGATGGATAAATCCTTGTATCCAGCAGCTTTCAGATCCTGCGCTTCGATACGCAATATGCTGTGAAAGACATCCACCAAAAATTTGTTCAGTTCGTGATAGGTGTTGATGCTGCTTCCTCCTTTTGGTTTTATCAGTTTGAATGTCAAATAGTTTGAATTCCTAAGTGAGTATATATCAATATAAACCTTTGTCAAGGATTTAAATCAAAACGCTTTAATTTTCTTGCTGTGAAGAGGCGGCAATTGGGATTGAGGGTATGATATACTATGGTTAAACAATTTATAGGTGATGTGGGAGGGTTCCAATATTGGCAGGACAATTGTGGGTAAGGCTGATCAAAAAGACAAGGCGGATTAAAGACACTGTGCAGCCCTGTCCCCAGGGAGACTGGCGAAAAGCGCTGGAAAAGGCCTGTCATGAGCTTGATTTGGCCCTTCCTTTGGTGTTGGGCAAGCATGAACGGGATTGGGAGACCAATCGAAATATTCGATTTTTGCCGGAGCACTTTATGGAGCCTGTTCAATTTGACCGCATGGAGATAGAGTACTTTGACCCGGATGACAGGGATACCAAACGAAGGTCTGATGATCCGAGAAATGGATAGGAAAAAAGTGAATGGCTGACTATATCATGGATTTACGCCGCATTGTGGGCAAACGTCCCCTTTTGCAGGTGGGCGCAAGTGTAATCTGCGTCAGCGCGGCAGGTGAAATTTTGCTGCAAAAGAGGCGGGATAATCATTGCTGGTGTTATCCCGGCGGCGCTGTTGAACTCGATGAAGTCGTGGAAGACGCGGCGCGCAGGGAACTGCACGAAGAGATGGGCATCAAAGCCGGGCAGCTTAAATTGTGGGGCGTATTTTCAGGCCCGCAAACCCACTATGTCTATCCCAATGGGGATGAAGTCAGCTGTGTGGATATAGTATATACATGCCATGATTATGAGGGCACCGTGAAGCCCGATCCAAGTGAGGTAGAAGATTTTGGTTTCTTTGCGCCTGAGGATCTGCCCCAGCCGCTTTCACCGCCCATTGCTCATATACTCTTAAAATTTGCTGAGGAATTGGCATCAGACAGGAGGGGTTGACCTTATGGCTACTTTGCAAGAACTGGATAACAAGATCAAGATAGCGGATGCAAAAATCGAGAAATACAAGGGCTGGATTGCCAGGCTCAATGAAGAAAAGAAAGCTCTGAGCGCGCAAAAACAAAAAATGACGTCTGCAAAAACAAAAAACAGCACAGCCGCTGTCAAAAAGTCTGCTGCTGCAAAGACCAGCGTCAAAGCAGTCGCGGCAAAAAAAGCCGGTGCTAAAAATCTGGCGCTTAAACGCAAACCGCTTGCCAAAGCAGAGCCTTCTTTGCTTGAAGGTGTGTTGGAAGAGGTTAAGAAAGCCGGCTTTGACCCGACAGCCCTAATTGATTCTCTGCTGGGTAAAAAATAGCTCCAAGCGCTTGGAGGAAAATGCCTCATCATCACTGATTTTCAGGATGTGGAATGAGAGACATGTAACAGGAGGATGGCATGAGGATGCTTTGGTGGTTTTTACCCTTGGTGGCTCTGCTGGGTTTTGCTCTCATGCTCATTTATAGAACCTACCGATTTAATCCGCCGCAGGGTTATCGCAGGCGGTCTGCCCGCGGCATCCACATCCCCCCCATGCCCATCGCGCACAAATTAAGCGAGCTGGTGAAAATCCCGACTGTGTCTCATAGCGATGTTTCAAAGATGGATGAGGCAGTATTTATTCAATTTCAACAAAAGCTTCAAACACTTTTTCCCAGATTTTCCTCACGCTGTGAGCGGGTCATTGTCGCCCGTTTTGGCATCGTCTATCGCTGGGTCGGACGAAACAGCGATGCGCCCAGTGTGCTGATGTCTCATTATGATGTGGTGGCAGCGCCGCCTGATCATTGGGTTCACCCGCCCTTTTCAGGAGAGATCACAGAAGGCTATGTATGGGGCAGGGGAACGCTGGATACCAAATGCACCCTGGCGGCATCGCTTGAAGCCGCGGAGAGCCTGATGGGACAAAACTATGTGCCCCATCAAGATATCTATTTTTGCTTTTCAGGGGATGAAGAGGTGGCAGGGCCTACCGCGCCTGCCATCCTAAGCGCCCTGAGCAAGTGGGGTGTGACGCCTCGCTTCGTGCTGGATGAAGGCGGCGGCATTGTGCAAGACGCTCTGCCCGGCGTCAGGCAGCCCGCTGCCCTGATTGGCACCTGCGAAAAAGGACAGATGGAGCTGATTTTCACAGCAAATGGCGTTCCCGGTCATGCATCCAAGCCGCCGCGGCATACAGCGCTGGGATGCCTGGCCAAAGCCATCAGCCATACAGAGCGGCGGCCATGGCCGCTGCACTATAGCCCAACGGTTCGGCAGATGCTGGATATTTTAGGCCGGCACGCCAGCCTGCCCTGGAGAATCGTCTATGCCAATTTAGTGCCGCTGAAGCCTTTTATCAGCTTGATTTCAGGCTTCAAAGGCGGAGAGTTCAATGCCCAGCTGCGCACGACCTGCGCCTTTACCATGGCCAGCGCTTCGGATGCGACCAATGTCCTGCCAAGGATGGCCCAGGCGCGCGCCAATGTGCGCATGCTGCCGGGTCAAAACAGCAAATCCGTGAAGCGCCGCGCGCAAAGGCTGATGAGGGGCAGACAAATTGAAGTGGATACCCATATATTTAGCGAACCCAGCCCCGTGAGCCGCACAGATGATGAGGTTTGGACCATGCTGACACAGGCGGTGGAAGAGGTGTGGCCCGAAGCGCTGGCAGTACCCTATATGTTTATGGCAGCGACAGATTCCAGACACTACAGCCGCATCAGCGAGCATGTCTATCGCTTCAGCGCCCTGGCCTGGAGCAAGGAAGAGCGCGCTCTCATGCACAGTTACAACGAGCGCATCAGCTTGAAGGCATTGGTCAAGATGCAGGCTTTTTACGAAGCGCTCATCAGAAAGCTTTAATATAAATTGTTTTTTCGTGCCCGTGCGCATGAATTGATTGAATCAATAGAGGAGGTATGAAATGAATATTGCATTTATCGGTGTGGGTGTGATGGGGCGGGGCATGGTGGCCAACCTGCTGAACAAGGGCTACCAGGTAGGCACATACAGCCGCAGAAAAGAATCGGCAAAGTCAGTACTCGGTCTGGGTGCCGTTTGGCATGACAGCATCAAAAGCTGTGTAAAAGACGCAGATGTAGTCATCTCCATGGTGGGCTACCCAAAGGATGTCGAAGAAGTCTACTTTGGCAATGAGGGGATATTGGACAGCGCAAAAGAAGGAGCTATTCTCATTGACATGACCACCACATCGCCCAAGCTGGCGGTGCGCATAGAGAACGAGGCGAGACGCCGTGGTCTCAAAGCCCTGGATGCCCCTGTTTCGGGCGGTGACACCGGCGCGCAAAAGGGCACCCTGGCCATCATGGCGGGCGGTGATGAAGCCGCATTCAATCAGTGTTTGCCTATTTTTGAAGCCATGGGCAAGACCATCGTTTATCAGGGCAAGGCAGGCAGCGGCCAGCACACCAAGATGGCCAATCAAATTGCTATCGCAGGCTGTGTGGCAGGTGTCGCAGAGGCCATAACCTATGGCAAGGCAGCAGGGCTTGACTTGAATATCCTGCTTGACACCATCTCAGGCGGTGCCGCCGGCAGCTGGCAGCTGTCAAATAACGGCCGAAAGATGGTGGAGGGTGACTATGCCCCCGGTTTTTATATCAAGCACTTTATTAAGGATATGGACATAGCCAAAGAAGAGGCGCAGGACCGCCATCTTTCACTCGGTATCCTGGAAAAGGTGCTGGAAAAATATCAGTCGCTGGCGGATGCGGGCCTGGAAGATGAAGGCACGCAGGCTATCATCAAAAAATACATGACAGAGTAAGGCAGTGGATATTACGCAGCGTCTGATGGCTATGCGGGAGCCGGCTTATCAGGCCTTTACACAAAAGCTGATTCCGACAATGGCGCAGGAATCGATCCTGGGTGTGCGCATCCCCGCGATTCGCGCCCTTGCCCGCGAGCTGTCGGGCAGTCCGGCAGCTACTAGCTTTATCCAGCGTCTTCCCCACCTATATCATGAAGAGAATATGCTGCATGCCTTTCTTATCGAGCTTGAGAGAGATTTTGACAGGCTGATGTCTCTGACCGAGGAGTTTTTGCCTTATATTGATAATTGGGCAGCCTGCGACAGTTTCTCGCCGCCGCTTTTTAAACGGTATCCGAAGGAAATGCTGCCCTACATCCGTCGCTGGATGGCGGACAAACATCCCTATACCCAGCGCTTTGGCATGAAAATATTGATGTCCAACTATCTTGATGAGCATTTTAGGCAGGAGATGCTGACCTGGGTCAGCAGCCTTTGGAGTGAAGAGTATTATGTCAGGATGATGCAGGCCTGGTATTTTGCTACGGCGCTGACAAAGCAGTATGAGGCAGCGCTGCCCTGCATCCGGGAAAAGCATTTGGAAATATGGACACACAACAAGGCCATACAGAAAGCCATTGAGAGCCGTCTGATCTCCCTTGAGCGCAAGCAGCAGCTTCGGGAGATGAAAAGAAAATGATGATGCACTGAGCGAGATTGTAATTTGCTCAGTTTTTTGATTTATTGGGTATAATGATATAGTAAAACATGTGAGGTAAATCTTGAACCGAAAAGGAGATATTGGATGAACGTCGTTTATGAAAAACAAACAGGAAAAAAACTGCAGGAGGCCATTGATTCACTGACAGAACACTTGAAAAGCAGTGGCTTTGGTGTGCTGTGGCAGCTCAATTTTAAAGACAAGCTAAAAGAAAAAGGCCTGGAATTCAAGGATGATTTTGTGGTGCTTGAAGTGTGCAATCCCAGGCAGGCCAAAGAGGTTCTGGAACAAAATATTCACATTGGTTATGTGCTTCCCTGTAAAATGGTGGTGAGAAATGAAGGGGATAAAACCTATATCGGCATGACAAACCCTGAAACCTTAATCGGACTGTATGACAGCCCCGAACTCACCCAAGTAGCAAAAAGTGTTGCCGATTCTCTTAAAGCCGCGATAGAAGCTTCACTCTAAATAAAGATTTTCTCTGATATTTACTTCACCCCGCAAGCTGGTTTTCTGGCAGCTTGCGGGGTGCAGTTCACTATAGATGTGCTTTTAAGTTGTCTGACTTTTATCGTTTGATCAGCAGCACGCTGACATCGTTCACATTGGTGCCGGTGGCACCCGTCATAATCAGACCGCCCACTTTTTGCAGGGCGGGATAGGCGTTGTTATTTTCAAGAATTTTAAAGATATCAAGTCCCTCTGCCCTCAGTTGGTCGCGTGTATCACCATCGGCA
>JAAZEI010000284.1 GCA_012512355.1 Clostridiales bacterium
CCATGCGAAAATCACCTGATCCCGCAACAAAAAGTTCCTCCGGCACCTTTATGCCGCGCTGCTTGGCCTGCGCTAGCAGCTCAATGGCGACCATGTCATTGACACAAATGGCGCCGTTATATCGCCCAGCCTTGTCCAGAAACCGTTCGATGCACAGATGAAGCCCTTCGTCAGAATCATAAACATCGTGAGCTGACACAGAAAGCCCCAAGCTTTTCCCATAGTTTAAAAAAGCGTTGATACGGATTTGATCGTTGATATCCTGGGTTTGGTTGCCAAGACAGGCAATGCGCGTCCTGCCGGCTGATATAAAGTACTCCAGCAGCCTTTTAACCAAATCGGGTCGATTGAGTGTGGGGCCTGAAAAATCCTCTCCCAGCACTTCGAGCGCCGCGCCTACCAGAATCATTTTAAAGCCCTCGCTGCGCAGCTGCTGTGCCGCGCACTGGGTCCAATCTAAATTCGCGCTCACGATGACGGCAATATTAGCATCATTTACACTAAGCATCTCCTGCGCGCTTTGATAGAATTTTATTTTTTTTCGCTGCTGAACCGCCCCTTTTTGAAGCCCTGCAATGCTTTGAAGATACAGCGCTGCATTTGCGCAGGCCGGTTCTATTAATACATGAATGGTGCTCATTTTGTCATTTACCTCACATATAGTATAGCATGCCGCTTTTTGTGCCGCAAGGCAGGCTTGCCCCCTTAAGCAAGGTCTAGTATACTTTTTTAGTGATTGAGATGTGAAAACTCAAAGAAGCAAAAGACTTTTATTTTGAGTTGATTGGTCGCTCATCTATCATTATCTGACAGTCTATTGATGAAATTTTGAAGCGACATGTTCATCAAAAAGGAGGAATTGTATGCGTTACGGCTATGTCACAGGGTTTGCTACCGCCATAAAAGACAGGGTAGACCTGGCCCTGTTGGAGGATATCAAGTCCGTAGGTTTTGATTTTGTTGAATTTCCATTGGTCTTATTGGATAAACTATCGAGTGACGAGTTTGAAAAACTCCTGCGCCAATTGGAGTCTATGGATCTGGCGGCAGATGCCAGCTGCAACATGTTCCCGGCTCACCTGCGATTAACCGGTCCGGATCGCGATTTTCCGGCGGTTGAACTTTACCTGAAGGGAGCCCTTGAGAGGCTGCATCGTTTGGGTACAAAAAAGATTATCTTTGGCTCCTCCGGAGCGCGCAACCTGCCCGAGGGCACGAATACAGAAATGGGCTATGAGCAGATAAGCGACTTGGTTAAAACCATTGTTCTGCCGCTGCTTGTGCAATACGACCTGACACTGTGCATGGAACCCATAGGCCATTACGAAGCGAATTTTATCAATACACTGGATGAAGGCATGCGAATCGTACAGGCTGTCAGTCATCCGCGTGTTCGGCTGCTGGCAGACAGCGTTCACATGCTCTACGAACACGAAGATATCAGCCACCTGCAGATGTATAGCAAACAGCTGGAACACATCCACATCACAGAAAATGACCGTATCCTACCAAAAGAGCCGGTTACACCGCAGCTGGATGGCATCTTGCGCATGATAAAAAAAATCAATTATAACAAAACGCTTAGTTTTGAGCCCATGCCCCATTCCCGCGAAGAGATGGCAGCGGCATTGGCGATTGTAAAAGGCTACCTGGATTAAAAAAATCTCAATTGAGCGTCTTCACAAAACATACAGACCGGCAAATTTGCCGGTCTGTATGTTTTGTGAAGTTACTTTGAACACAGTTATACTATTCGAATGAGTTAATGTGTCGATGCTTTGAAAGATTTTTCGTCTCCGCTAAGTCGAGAAAAGGAGGCGTAGCGCAGTCTACGCTGACTGAGCGAGACAACGCGGAGGCGGAAAAGAATCGATGCATCAAAGCAGTAATGATTGA
>JAAZEI010000285.1 GCA_012512355.1 Clostridiales bacterium
CAGTATTATTTGGCTACTGCTGATATCGATTTCATGTCACAAAAAGGTGCTGAGGTATTGGTTGAAACAGCAAGACTTTTTCTAGATGCAGGTCATTGGTATGAAGGCAAATTTCGCATTGATGCCGTGACAGGGCCGGATGAATACAGCTGTATTGTGGACAACAACTTTTACACCAATGCCGGCGCTCAGGATACTTTGCGAAATGCAGTTATTATCACCAGGATGCTGATAGAGCAGGGGAAGGCAGAAGCTGTGCTAAGTTCAACCGGTATTTCATCGTCTGAACTTGAGCAGTTTTTGCAGGCTGCAGATCAAATGTACCTGCCCTATGATGAGAAGCTCATGATACATGCCCAGGATGATGCTTTTTTGAAATTGGCCCAGCTTGACCTGCAAAGTATCCCGCCCGATAAGTACCCGCTCTTGCTGCACTATCATCCGCTATGGCTTTATCGCCACCAAGTATGCAAACAGGCAGATACGGTGCTGGCTCATTTTTTATATGAGGATCTGGCAGATATCGAAACGATGCGAAGGAGTTATGAATACTATGAGAATTGTACGACGCATGACAGTTCGCTGTCCCGCTGCGTTTTTTCTATCATGGCGTCAAAGCTGGGTGACATGGACAAGGCACTGCATTATTTCAGGCATTCTGCCACCATGGATATCGATGATGCGCATGGCAACACGAAGGATGGTATCCATACGGCCAACATGGGCGGCAGTTATCTTGCCATTGTCGCCGGTTTTGCAGGACTTCGCATTAAAGAGAGCGGTCTTCATTTGACACCCTGCATTCCCAAGGGCCTTGAGGCCTATGAATTTCCATTGCAGTACATTGACAGCAAGCTTTACATTAAAGTGGATCAATCAAGCTGCCATATTCAATTGACAGACGGGCAGGCAATAAAAATTACTGTAAATAATGAAATCTTGAAGCTTGGTCCGCGAAACGCTCTCGAGCTGTCTATTCAGTCATAGTCCGCTCAGAATAGTCAGGTATACAAATAACTATCAAAATAGTGCGCCGCGTATTTTATCATGTTTGATACGTACCCGGCGCACTGTTTTTTCCAACTCTTAATAGCTCAGTCTTCTTCTCTCATTTCGCCAAAACCACGAATTACCATGTAGTGATAAGGGGCCAGCCCGGGTGTAGCGATATCACGAAATACCAAGGTATGAGGAACCCCGAGCACTTGAAATATGGTTCGAGCGAATCGTTCAGCCCCGGCATATTCGATTTGTTGCTGCAGGCTATCAGCCATGTCGGAGATATAATGTTCATCCGGCAATTTTTTCATCGCGCTTTTATAGTTGGAGAGCAAAAGGCGGTTCATGAAGCGCAGGATGCCGTAAACAGGTTCGTCTTGGTTGAGCAGGAAACGTTCGGCACGGTTGGTACCACCCATAATAGCCAAAGAGGCCTGGATATCTTCAACAGGTAACACCGAAAGAGCCTGTAAATAAGCAAGAGAAAAACTTATGGCATCCTGGGTACCTTCAAATTTATTGAACCAGGATATCAATTTCATAAATACCTCATCCGTTTCATGGCCTTGATAACAAAATGCTCGGAATTCATCGTCTGCGTGGTAAATATAACCTTTTCCGATGTGACGGAAAAGGCCGATTTTGCTAAACGCATCGTCACTGTTGGAAAAGTGAAAAATAGGATAATTTTTTATTTTATCAGCGGACAAAGATGTGACGCTGGGCGAAGCAAAGCCATATCCCAATACATTCTCTCGCAAAAGTCCTTTTTGCATCTGTCGCCAAACCCATACCTGCAGCACAGCTGCGCCCTGGCTGTGGCCTGTCGCAAAAATAGTAAAGCGGCTATTGGGCTTGCTCGCTTCTTCAAGCACATCTTTCAGGGTGAGTGCAGGGATATCAAGAAGGGCGGCCGTTTGATCAAAATTTATTTTTTCACTGTTTTCCTCAAACTGTATTGCTGTGTCAAGAAAACCCTGATGAAAATTCTCTGGATGTGATAGTCGGAAGTTGACCTCCCAATCCATCCGTCGTTTACCTGTGCCCATAAACCCGATGGCTACAACAAATCTGCCGTTTTCAAGCGGGTGAATCATAGAGATTGCTTTGCCGGTTCGGGTGGAGGGTGTGGGTTTCCATAACATCCCTGCTATTTGTTTGATGTTATGGTTTGATTTAATCACGCGCCTTGCAGCAACCGGTACAAATTCGTTAACCATCCTTTGATATAAAGGACGATCAGCCAATTGCGTCACACCAACGCCGCCAAGCAGACGTTCATCTGCTTGAATGGAAATATCCGTCCAGCCGGCATCAAGCCAGGGGCTGACCTGAAAATCGTAAGAAAGTGCAGCGAGTTCCAAGGCGAATCGCGACGCTTCCCTATTGAGCTGACTAGGATCCTGCATGCGGGATGAAAGAAAACTCAGATCCGCTAAATCAATCTGTGTAAATCGGCCATAATGAGACACACCAAACCTCCCGGATTCCGGAAATAAAAACTGTATCAATCCTTATTACCGGAGAAATAAGAAACCGTAATGATTTCGTAACAACTGTTTACAAGTGATTCACAATGTGATATCCTGTCGGCATCATGAAGAACGGAGAAAACACATGCGAATTCTTAGGGGCTTAACTGCTTTGGCTTTGATCATCTGCTTAACAGCCTCCCTGCCGTTGGGGGCAGTATCGGCTTATCCGATATTGAGGCCAGAGACTCAGGGAACCGAAGTTCTGTCGATGCAAAAGGCACTGAATTCACTTGGCTTTTCTCTGTCAGCAGACGGAAAATATGGTCCGATGACACTGGCAGCCGTAACAATGTTTCAGCAAAAAAATCAGCTCAAGCAAGATGGGATCGCAGGCAACCAAACTTTAAGTTTACTGTATCGACTATCTTCCGCAATCAATGAAGGCAGCACACCATCGCCAGATGAATCAAGTACAGTATACCCTGAGGTGGGTGGAGCTGTCACCACGTCAGGAAGATTTGAGTTGGGAAGTTTTGGAGAAGAAGTTTCTGCTATTCAGGCAGCTTTGAATAAATTGGGTTTTTCAACAGGCCGCATTGATGGTGTTTTTGATGTGGGAACCAGAAATGCTGTCGTCGCTTTTCAACAAAAAAATGGACTTGCTGCCGATGGGATTGCAGGCAGTCAGACCCTCTCTAAATTATACAGCGGGAGTGCTGCCCCAGGCACATCAATTCAGCCTACGCTGCCGCCCATCATATCAGTCCCTGAGGAGAAACCCAATATTAATGCACGCTATGAATTGGGCAGTTCAGGCTCCGGTGTGGTCAGTATGCAAGCCAAACTGATTGGACTTGGCTATGCGCCCGGCCGGACAGATGGCGTGTTTGATGCTGGGACCAAAACAGCGCTTATCAGCTTTCAAACGCGAAACGGATTGGCCAGGGATGGAATAGCAGGGCCTTTAACGCTCAGCAAATTATACAGTACGAGCCTGCCTTCGCAGGGTGAAGACACTGAACCCGAAGGCAGCGGCGGTGCTCCGGGTACTTCGACTGCTATTGTTCATACGGGCAATTCAGGTGATCTTCGATTTAGAAGTTCCGCTTCAGTTTCGGATAGCCGCAATATCATCGGAAGTTTAGCGAACGGTCAGACTGTTGAGATCAAATCACAAAGCGGCATTTGGAGCCGTATTCTTGCCAATGGCAAAGAAGGTTATGTCATGACAGGCTTTTTAAAGGCGATTGCCGCAAATCCGGATTTGCCCCCGGCAGCAGAAAATCCACCGGAGCCTCCTGTATCCACAGTCACCGGGAAGGCTAAGGTTGTAACTTCAAATGGCGGTGCAGTTCGTTTGCGCAGCAGCGCCTCAACCAGCCTCAGCAATATTTTGCAAAGCGTCCCCAATGG
>JAAZEI010000286.1 GCA_012512355.1 Clostridiales bacterium
GGCAGGCATCGATGAGCCAAACAAATCGCAAACCGAACGCACTCACAAGCATTCTTCACTTTTGGAAGAGGCAGGACCCCAATTGGAAAGTCACCGTTGGCCGAACCTCCCTTGAGAAATTTGGCTACCAGATGGTCTTCCCCTACCTGTCCATCTATATTGTGGCGCTTGGCGCCACCAAGACGCAGCTGGGTCTGGTCACCAGCATCGGCATGGTGATCGCTGGCATCCTTGGGCCCTTTACGGGTATATTGATTGACAGGATTGGGCTGAAGAAGATCTACCTCTTTGGCATCGCCATGCTGATGATATCCTACTTGGTGTATGCCCTGGCGCCCAACTGGATCTACGCCATGCTGGCGATGAGCATTTACTGGATAGGCAACAGCAGCTCCGGCCACAGCTGCTCGACCATCTGCGGCAACTGCCTGCAAAACGCGGACAGGGCCAGGGGGATGATGCTGTGTGAGACGGCGGCCGCCGGCCTGCTGGGCATTGCCAGCCCCATGATTGCGGCCTTTTTGCTGGCACAGCTGGGCGGGGTCAGCGTGGCCAACATCCGGCCCCTGTTCTACATCGCCTTTGTCACCGCAGCCCTGTCCTTTATCCTGATTTGGACAAAGCTGAAGGATATCAAGTGGGCCACCAAGCACGAGCCGGGTACCCGCCTGATACGAGACGGCTTTAAGATATTAAAAGGCAACCCGGTCGCGCAAAGGTGGCTGGTCATCGGCGCGCTTAACAGACTGCCCTTTGGCCTCATCCTGCCCTTTACCCAAGTGTTCGCTCAGGAGATGAAAGGCGCCAATGGCTATATCCTGGGGGCCATGGTCACGGGTACGGCGCTGACCTCCCTGGTCTTTGGCCTGCCGGCGGGTGTGCTGGCAGACAAAATCGGCCGCAAGAAAACGCTGTATATCCTCATCCCCCTGTTCTGGGCTGCCAACCTCATCCTGGTGCTGGCGCCCTCCCCCGGCTTTCTGGTACTTGCTGGCGTGATGCTGGGCTTTTACTATATTATGAGCCCCATCATGGGCGCCATTGAGATGGAGCTGGTGCCGCCCCACCAGATGGGGCGCTGGCTGGGCTTAAACCAATGGTCAAATCGCTTTTCGGGGCCGGCATGGCTTTGATTGGCGGCTTGATTTGGGATAAAGTCGGCCCCCAATACGTGTTCATTATTTATGTGGTGATTGACCTGCTGCTGCGCATCCCGCTGCTGGTGAGCATTCCAGAAACCCTGGTGGAGAAGGCCTAGGGCGCTCACTGGTTTTTCCCCAAGCTTTTTAAAAAAAATGGTTTAACAGCAGTCATTTAAAATAAAAGAGCCCGCTATGGGGCTCTTTTGATGTGGATGGATGCATGGTGGTCTCATGATTGCAAGGTAAAATCCCTCTGAATCAGCTTTGAATCAATCATCTTTTTTAATCAATTCTCCGCTGCGCAGATCATAGGTATATTCAAGCTCTTGATGATGATCGCTCTTAAACTCTATTTCAAATTCCAGGATGCCGTCTTCATCTTCCACGGACCATTTATAAAATATGGCCTGGTTTCCTGCATCTCCCATCGCCCTGTTGACAAGCTCACTGACTTTAGCAAGATCATCTATGGTGATGACACCTTCATCTTGATGCTTTTTATCCACATTCTTGGCTTTATCTTTTGTGATGTCACCCGAAGCCGCATTGATGCGAACCTCGTATTTGTGGTTTTTGTCATAGCCTTCTACTTTATATTCCGATTCTTCTTTTTTGGTTTCGAACTTCACTTCCGTCACCCATGCCCCGGGATGCGCACGAATGAAAATATCAAAGACATCCTGCGGGCTGATGCTGGCGAGGCTATACGCTACCGCTTCCGCTTGAGTTATGCTGCCCATATCCGCTGGTTCTGCCTGCTCGGGAAACCCCTGATCCGGCGGCGAGGCCTCATCTGCGCTGATGGCCATGGCTGTGGCTGCGGTCAGGCTCAGGATGAGCGTTAAAAGCCAAACTAAGATTTGCTTTTTTATCATTCTATTTTTCCTCCTTATAATCGTATATGTTATTATTCTACCCCAACTCAAGAATGGTAAAAAAACTTCGAAAGGGTCAACAAAAAATCTTGATATGCTGTTGACTGATGAGGCGCGAATACTTAGGGATGTTTTAGAAGCGCTCTTGACAGTAGATACCATCCGCTCAGCAGATTATATTTTAGAACGCTGAAAAACATTCGCGCTTAACGTGATAGAAAAGTTTAAGAAGTGACATCAATTAAAATGTGACAACCCTGAAATTGATAACAAAGACAGCTTTATTATGTCGTCTTATGAACCTTAATCATGTTGTTGTTTTTGAACAGATAAAAAACGAAGTCCAAGCTTAACCAACTGTTCAGTGTTCTTGATGTTTTTTACCTGCGATCAGTTATCCAC
>JAAZEI010000287.1 GCA_012512355.1 Clostridiales bacterium
CCGACATTCAGGGTGTAACAGTTGCCCAGGTTGGTGAAGAACATTAAGGTATGTTCTGTGTCTGTACGGAAAGTATAAAGAGGCATATCATCGGGTGTTTCAGGCAGGTCAAGCTTTTCATAGTTTCTGGGATTCATTCGTCTGAGCTGGCCAGCACGCGTATAAAACACGACGGCTTCCTGAGCCTCCAGTTTATTGTCGATCGGAGTGGCCGCCACAACTTCTTCTGGTGCCAGCAGTTGGGTGCGCCTGTCATTTCCGTAGTTGTCGGCAACCCACTGCATTTCTTTTTTTATCAGATTCATCAGCTTTTTTTCGCTTCCAAGAATAGCCTCAAGTCCTTTAATAGAAGCCATCACTTCCTCATTTTCTTTGCGAAGCGTCAAAATTTCAAGGCCGGTCAAGCGCTGAAGGCGTAAATCAAGGATGGCTTGCGCCTGGATATCACTAAAAGCAAATCGATGCATCAATTTTTCTTTGGCTTCTTTACCATTTTTAGAAGAACGAATTAATGCAAGGATATCATCCAGACAATCAACAGCTTTGATAAGCCCTTACAGGATATGAGCGCGGGCTTGTGCCCGGTCAAGATCATACTGGCTGCGCTTCGTCAGCACATTTTTTTGATGCTTGATGTAGTGGCGTATTGCTTCTTTTACACCCATGAGAACGGGTTTTCCTTCAGCAATGGCGACCAGATTCACACCAAAAGTGACCTGCATATCAGAATACTTGTACAGATAACCTAATACCTGCTCAGGGTCGGCTTCTTTTTTAAGCTCAATCACAGCGCGCATACCGGTACGGTCAGACTCATCTCGAATATCTGAAATGCAGCCAAGCGCTGCTTTTTTATCTTCAGACAATTTAAGGATTTTTTCGAGCATTTGTGCTTTGTTGACTTGATAGGGCACCTGGGTGATGCATATCAGGCTGCGGCCGGCGCGTCCCTGCTCGATATGAACTTTTGCCCGCAAAGTCAGTTTTCCGCGTCCGCTTTGATATGCTTCAAGAATTTCCGGCGTATCAAGAAGCACACCGCCTGTTGGGAAATCAGGCGCAGGCATCACTTTCATAATATCTTCAAGTGTGGCATTGGGTTTATCAATTAAAAGGGACACAGCAGCCACTGTTTCCCGAAGATTATGCGGCGGAATATTGGTTGCCAGGCCAACGGCTATGCCGGATGCCCCATTAACGAGAAGATTGGGGTATCGGGAAGGCAAAAGATCTGGTTCGCTGAGGGTGTCATCAAAGTTAAGGCGAAAAGGAACTGTGTCTTTTTGAATGTCTTCGAGCATTTGCAGCGCAAGGGGCGTCATTCGAGCCTCTGTATAACGCATAGCAGCCGCACTGTCACCGTCAATGGAGCCAAAATTGCCATGACCATCCACCAGAGGTGCTCGCATTGAAAAGTCTTGGGCCATGCGGACAAGCGCATCATAGACGCTGGTATCACCGTGGGGATGATATTTCCCCAAACAATCACCAACGATGCGAGCGCACTTTCTGTGAGGCTTATCGGGTGCCATGCCCAACTCATGCATTGTGAAGAGGATGCGCCGCTGTACGGGCTTTAACCCGTCTTCAACCCTGGGCAGAGCACGCTCCAAAATCACGTACTCCGCATAAGGCATCATACTTTGATGAAGCACTTCCTGAAGCGGTGTCTGAATAATCATTGACTTAAGTTCTTGGACTTGTGTTTTTTTCTTAGCCATCAATGGCCTCCTTCAAGGCATTAATTGCATTTTTAGGTTTAATTTGCTGGTTGAACATATCGGGTTTATTAAAGTCGGCGTTGGCACTGATGTACTCTCGGCG
>JAAZEI010000288.1 GCA_012512355.1 Clostridiales bacterium
GCTAAAGTACAGTTCACTGGGGTTAGCGCCATTTTGATCAACTGTAATACTCTTTGACGATTCATCGTTCAGGGTATAGCCGGGCAGAAGATCATCCGGTGATGCCTCAATGGTGAAGCTGCCGGCTTCTTCATACTGCCTTTGCTGGGGCGAGGCGACCTGCTCGCTATTTGGGCCTACATAATAAACAGTGACGATCGCGGAAATTGCCGGCGCCTGATATTGATAAGTAAAATAAATATCTGCCGGATTGGCACCGGCCATATCAACAGTCAGGGTTCTGGGTTCTGTATCATAGGGAATATAATTTTCCTGTAAATCGTATGGATCCGGATAGACAGTATGCGTGCCGCCCTCAAAAGTTTTTGTCTGAAGGCTGGCAACTTCCCGGTTGTCCTGGTCTACATAGTGGATGCTGACTGTAGCATCAGGAATAATCTGAGGTTCTTCCTCGGGCGGCAGAGGCTGAGCTGTCTGCCTGGAAATATAAAGTCTGTATTCAGCGGCTGGATTGCCTGATGCATCCAAAGCCTGCACCAGAACAAAATTATCCTCTGAGGGGCTTTGCCCTGCATCGGGGCTGAATAAAGAAGAGACAGGCTGGTCATTAGGTACAGAAAAGCCGCCGGCATACTGAGAAAAGTTGTCTGAAATATGCAGAATCGGATCTTTATTAAATGTCTGATCATCAAGATACAGCCAAAAGCTGTTTGGATAATCGGGAAAAGTAAGGGGCACTGCAGCAGCTGTCATGGGGCTTCCATCATCAGCTGTCCAGCTCAGCGTAAAATCTACGGGGTTCATGGGCGCCATTGCCAGCGTCGCCATTGGGCTCAGGCCTAAAAATAGCGCCAGAAACAAAGCGGCTAAACGTTGGGTGAAATGTGTCCTTTTGGCATTAATCATGAGCAATGCCTCCTTAGGTTCATAATGGGGTCTAAATCATTAAGATAATATTACGAAATTGTTTAATTGTCAAACAATTTCAAGCAATTACAGGCTTGTCTTTGCATGATTGCCTGTTAAAACTTACCCGTTTATGTTACAATAAATAGGCGTAGCAATATGCGAAATATATAGAAGTAGGGAAGCAGAGGGCAGAACCTCTGCACAATAATGCATTGAGTACATCAAAATTCGCCATCTTCGTTGACTTGGAAAACAGCGGCGCCAAGGTGGAGACTCTCAGTAACATCCTCGAAAAGGTTAAAATACGCGGCGATATGCTAATAGGCAAGGTATATGGCTATACGGACAGATTCAGTTCGCTCAAAGAGCTGCTGCTGTCCAATACTTTTACAGTCGTGCCATCCCTTCGTTTTGGCGTTGCCCAAAAAAACAATGCCGACATCCTTTTGGTGCTGGATGCTTTGGAAGTTGCCTATCAGAACCCTCTGATCGACAGTTTTTGTATCGTGTCGGGTGACAGCGATTATGTTCCTCTGGTTGGCAAACTAAAAAGCATGGGCAAATTTGTCATGGGGATTTCACGCAGCGAAGTTGCAAGCAATATCTTTATCAATGCCTGCAATGAATTCCAGTTTTTGGAGTCGGTCGCTGTGCGGCGCAAACCCGAACCCAAGCGCAAAAAGACAGCAGATGATGCGCAGGGTGATGACCTGGCTTTGCTCAAACTCATCGAGAGCGTCTTGGATGACAAGGTTGAGGAAGAAGAGATGTTTGCAAGCGAACTCAAAGGAGTGCTGCTGCGTCTTCGTCCGGACTTTAACGAAAAAACCTATGGTTTTGCTACTTTTGGAAAACTGCTGACAAGCCTGTCGGCCAAATACGGCACCATCAAGGTCAGAAGTGATAACTACAACGTACTGGTCTCCCTTGAAAGCGAAACCAGCGATACCGAAAAACAAAGCAGCCAGCTTACCCAGGACAATTGGGTAAAAGCCTTTAAAGAGCAGCTCGACCACTATAAATCCGATGGCTTTGACCGCATCAATCCCAGCATTTTAAAGGCGGACATCCAAAGCCTTTACCCTGATTTTACAGAGAAGAGCATCGGATTTAAACGCTTCAGTGATGTGCTCAAAAACCTCGAGAAGGAATCAGTTTTGGGGCTTGAGATGGATGAACAGAAAAACATGCTCATCAAAATGCTGTAAGGAGTAAACGTGCGGATGAACCCAGTATATTCTGTCGTCATTCCCTGCTATAACGAAGAAGAAGTTATTACAGAAAGCTACCGGCGGCTGACGGATGCTCTGCTTTTGTTGAACGAAAGCTATGAACTGATATTTATCAATGACGGTTCAAAGGATAAGACCAGCGCGATGCTCGATGAGCTCGCTGACGAAGACACTCATGTTCGCGTCATTCATTTTGCCAGAAATGCAGGCCACCAGATTGCAGTCTCAGCCGGTCTTGACTATGCGGCAGGTGATGCCGTCGTTATTATTGACGCGGATCTGCAAGACCCGCCTGAACTTATCCCCCAGATGGCAGCCATGTGGAAAAACGGGGTGCAGGTAGTCTACGGCAAAAGAAGAAGCCGCTCGGGAGAAAGCTTTCTGAAGTTAAAAACAGCGGATTTATATTATAAGGTCATGCAAAATCTGACCAACGACGCTTTTCCCCGCGACACGGGAGACTTTAGACTGGTCGATAGGCAAGTAGCGGACGTGATTCGTGATATGCCCGAGCATGCCCGTTATCTGCGCGGCATGTTTGCCTGGGCAGGCTTCAGACAGGAAGCCCTGCTGTATGACCGTGATAAACGCTTTGCCGGTGAAACGCACTATCCCCTCAAAAAAATGCTGAAGCTTGCCGCTGACGGCATCATGAGCTTTTCCGACAAGCCGCTTAAACTGCCGCTATGGCTGGGCCTTGGCTGGCTTGGGCTAAGCGGTATCACGTTGCTTGTCTCACTCTTGGCTCAGCTGCTGGGCAAAACGGTGGGTTTATGGTGGCTGGCAGGCCTCAACGGCCTGATTGGCGGCAGTATCCTCCTATCCCTGGGCATCATGGGCGGTTACATTGCCCGCATCTATGAGGAAGCAAAAGGCAGGCCCCTATATATTGTCGGAAGAACCAAAGGCTTTCCCGATGACGCCCTTCGCACGAAAGGATAGCCATGGACCTCCAGACTTCCCCTAGGCTGTCAGTTCGAGGCTTGAAAAAAAATTACAAACATCAAGAGATTTTCAAAGGGCTGTACCTGGATGTCCATCCGGGACAAGTCGTTTTTCTATTGGGGTTTGAAGATGCAGACAAAAGCTGCCTGCTTGGCACAATCGCCGGCTTTGATTCGCCGACTCGCGGCGACATTTTTTTTGAAAACAAAAAGATTACCAACGACTGGATTTCCTCCAGTAAACTTTTATATATAAGGCGTACCGGAAAGCAATATTTGTATGGCCGTGTCAAGCAGCGCATCACCGGCTGGCAGGAAAAAAGCGGCAAAGCGCAGGACGCTGACCCCTTGGACATCGTGGGCCTCAAAGCTGCTGAGGATAGTTTATGCCGCGGCTTAACAGCGCAGCAGCGGCAAAGGTTATCCCTGGCACAGGCACTGACACTGCTGCCCAGGCTGCTGCTGGTGGATGGCGCGATTGATGATCTTCCCGATGCGGATCGGACAAAAATTCTGAAAAGCCTCATCAGCTCCGCACATAAAAACGGCATGGCTGTGCTTTATGCAACCCACCATGCACAGGACGCTCTGGCCTTTGGTGACCAGACAGCTATATTGGCAAATGGACGCATCCTGCAGCAGGACACCCCCATGAATGTTTACAAGCAACCCGGAAGCGCTGCCTGCGCCCAGCTGACGGGCGAGTGCATCCTGCTGCAAGGCAAGGCAACGGCGGTTAAGGACGAAACTGTTTTTGTCGATGTGGCCGGTCTTGGCTTCACCTGTTTTAGTGAAAACTGGATATCACCGGGCGAACCCCTCTTGATTTGTTTGCGCCCTGAGCATATTTTTTGGGGCCACGAGGCAAACCCCGGCTATTTAACCAATGTATCCGCCATTTTAAGAGAACACACCAAAGTGCCCGGCGGTCACAGGGTTACTTTCGAACTTAAAAATGGGATTCAGATTGCTGTCACCTTAAAAAAACCCGCCGCCAAGCTTGCGGTAAATGATCATTGCCTGCTTTGGTTTGATACCAAAAACTCAGCGCTTATCCCCTGTCAAAGCAACATGGATGAGGATAACAAGTGAAAAAAATCGTACTCACCGGCGGCGGAACTGCCGGCCACGTCACCCCCCAGCTGGCTTTAATCCCCCGATTAAAGGAGCTGGGATATGACATTCATTATATCGGATCCCGCCAGGGCATAGAAAAAAGCCTGATGGCACAGCAGCCCGTTACTTACCACGCCATCAAAACAGGCAAGCTGCGCCGTTACTTTGATTGGAAAAATTTTACGGACCCTTTTTTGGTTATCGCAGGTGCCTTTGCAAGTTTGCGGCTGATGCGCCAAATCAAGCCCGATGTCTGCTTTAGCAAAGGCGGTTTTGTGGCAGTGCCCGTGGTCATCGCCGCCCGGATGAAGAAAGTGCCAGTGCTGGCGCATGAAAGCGACCTGACGCCCGGCCTGGCCAATCGCATCAGCGCCAAATTCTCAAAAAAAGTCGCGACCACTTTTCCCGAGTGCGCCAAAACATTGGGACAAAAAGGAATTTTCACCGGCACTCCCCTGAGGCCTGAACTGTTTTCCGGTTCACGCGAAAAAGGTCTTAAGCTAGCTGGCTTTGATGGTGCCAAGCCGGTGCTGATGATGATGGGCGGCAGCCAGGGAGCCCAAAGTCTAAACAAGGTGCTGCGAGAAGCGCTGCCTCAGCTTCTTCCACAATTTGACGTGCTGCACCTTTGCGGCAAAGGGAACATAACGCAGGAATTAACTGAAACCCGCGGCTATTTTCAAGCGGAGTTTTTGGACAGTCCCCTGCCCGATGCTTTGGCCTGCGCCGATTTTGTGCTCAGCCGGGCAGGCTCCAATGCACTATATGAGTTTGCGGCATTGGGCAAACCGATGCTGCTGGTTCCCATCCCGCTCAGCGCCAGCCGCGGGGACCAAATCCTCAACGCCAAAAGTTTTGAAGAGCGCGGGTTGGCTCAGGTGCTCTTGCAGGAAGATCTCAGTGCAACCAGCCTGAGTGCCGCTATTAAAAGACTTCAGACAGACGCCGCGATGCTGCGCCGCAACCTGATGAACGCTCCGGCTGCGGACGGAACTGACAAAGTGATAGAGCTCATCGGACTCATACAGAATTAAATGTGATTAATTTTTACTACATGGACAGAGCCGCAAGCTATATGCTATGATTTATTGCAAAATTCTCTACAAA
>JAAZEI010000289.1 GCA_012512355.1 Clostridiales bacterium
ATATCAGCCGAGGTACATTTTATCTGCATTATAGTGATATTTTTGCTTTATATCAAGCAATCGAAACAGATGTTGTGGAGAGCATCAACAGCATCATCAATTCTAAAGTACCCATCCAGGATGAAGACGAACTCGAAAAAATTATCGGCTCTATCTTCGATTATTTAACCATTCATATTAAAGAATGCGACGCTTTGCTTCGCACGGACAGCGCGTCTTTTTTATCAGCTGTGTTTGAAAGCAATCGGCCCAATGTGATGGAAACCTGGGAAACTACGTTTGGCACGGATGAACATGCAAAGTCATATACTTATATTTTTTTAAGCCATGGGTTTGCAGGAATTCTTAAACATTGGATGACATTTGGAAAAATCGAAACGCCCAGGCAGATCGCAACCATCGTAAAGCGCCTGCTCGGCTATATGTTTCTGGATACACCTCAAAAACTATCCGCTGCCGGTATAGATAGCATCAAGGGGAACCAGGAATAAAAAACATCGTTTTTCTCTTGCATGATTCCTTGTGCAGAAAAAAAGCGCGTAATGCCTTCCCGGTGGCCGAAAGCTGCATCGACTTTCTTTTGAGTTGGCTTTACAGTGACCCGGTTTGATTGCACTATGATTCGCAGTCTTGCTTCTCCCGTGATTTCAATAACAGCATCGCCATCAAGCAAATAGGTAAATTGAGATTTAAAAATCAAGAGTTTTTCGATCACAGACTGCCAGTTAAAGATATGAATCATCATAGAATCTGAAACCAAGTAGCTTTCCGCTGCTTCACCCAGCATTCGAATGCTATCCTTACAATGAGCTGGCACTCGTATGTCAAAATTTTTGCAAATTTTAAAATCCATCCAATCATACAATATCTGCAAGGTTTGTGATGGATCCTCAATTGCCATCTCAAGGATGTTTTCCCCTATCGAATAGATATACCCTATGGCTCTTTCGTTTCTAAGCAAAACAAAGCAACTGCCTTGCCAGGCGGCCAAATAAGCTTTAAACAGCTGTTTGCTGCGCTGTCCTATCATAGAAAGGTTTTCATAAGCAGCATAGAGATTATCAAGTACTGAACTTTCCTGATACTCCAAAGGCTGAAAGGTGTATTGATGTTCTTTGAATAGGCTTTTCAAGTTAGATGAATTTACGCAATAAGCAATGATTGGGCCGGCGTTTTCAAAATCATAATGGTTATATCGCTGCCTTTGACCGCTTAGCGCAAGCAGCTCCAAACCCTGCTTACGGCTTTGGACCACGGCCATATCCAGCAGCTTTCGCATATGTCCTTTGCCTTGTTCAAAAGGATGAGTGCATACCGTTCCCAAATATCCGCATGATAGGGCAAGCTGTCCAAACAGCTTCAGCTGCAGAGGTTTTACGGCTACAGTGGCAATCAGCCGCTCTTGATCCTTTGCAATCAAATGAAAATCCGCAAAATTATTACTACCATAAACTGCAGGATAAAGCTTGCGAAAATCAGTAGGCTTATCCATCATACTGAATACCATGTTGGCGAAGTCAAGTATTTCACTCTCTTCACCAGCCAAGGCCTGTCTGTATTCTGTCATAACTCCTCCAACACATTGATTGATAACAGCATATCTAAAATTAATCGCACATACAAGCAAATCATGAAACTGTGCCAAAAAACAGAGATGCCTCAAACTCTCCGTTGAATATTCTATGCGCTTATTATGTCATTCCCCATAGGTTACCATACTATGATTCGTACCGCATTGCACTCTTTCAAAGCAGATGATACACTGAAGGCAGCTTGGGAAAGAATGTGTCTGAGCCAAGCTGCAAATATCATGATGTAATTCTTTTGTCTGAACTTAATCACACCCAGTGATCTGCCTTCAGCAACAGATAGTCAAAAATAACGATTAAAAGGATTGGTAAGCTAATGAACCCACTGGATGCGGTTGTACTGAT
>JAAZEI010000290.1 GCA_012512355.1 Clostridiales bacterium
TCGGGATTGTAAAACAAACATCCTACAATGTCAATATACAAATTCATATAATTCTCAAAATTGTTCAAATAACTTCCTATTCAGTGCAAAAATATGAATCTATTGCTATTAATATTGTTTTAATGTAGGATGATAAGAGATTTAATGTCGGGTTGACAGGTTCATACTTGAATGCTTATAGTATGAACAGCAGAAATTGGAGGAAAACATGGACAGGAAATCAGGGGAAAAACTATATTCGTGGGTTTTTCGTCAGATCCGCGCATATATCCTGCAAAACAATCTGCAGCCGGGCGATTTGCTGCCAACTGAACAGACACTGATGGAAAGGCTGGGGGTCAGCCGCAATGTCATTCGGGAAGCCATCAAGTCGATGGAAATATTGGGAATCGTCTCTTCCCAGCCGGGTCGGGGTACCGTCCTGATGAAATTCAGCCTGGACTTTGTCTTTCAACATGTGATTTTTACGGCTGCGGGAGAGGAAGACGACGCCATCGCAGAGATGCTTGACATCAGAAAAAAACTGGAGCTTGGTTATATTCGCAAAGCATACGAGACTTTAGAGGAAGAAGATATTAAGCGTGTGCGTTTGGCTTATGAACGCATCAAGGATGCCTGGTCGCGTCATCAATTTTACCATGCTGATGACCGCGAATTTCATTTGGCGCTGTTTGCAAACATCGGTAACTCAATTCTTCTCTCCATGATGGAAGCCATATGGGATGTTGATGCAAACTTCAAAACAGAAGAGAAGGTAAAGCATATGGATGACAGCATCATCAAGCATGAGAACATCGTCCGCGCGCTGGAGAACAGGAATTTCGAAGCTTTTGAAGCAGCTATGATGGCACATTTCGCATCAGGCAAGTATTCAAAGGCCGCAACGTTTGCAGAATATTAATTGGAGGAGTCAATGATTAAGAAACTTGAACAGGCTCATCAATGGATTGAGGAAGAACTGGATAGCTGTATTTCGTTTTGGCTTGATCATGCGCAGGATCTCGTTTATGGCGGTGTATACACTTGCCTTGACCGTGAGGGAAAAGTTTTTTCTACAGATAAGAGTGTATGGATGCAGGGACGCTGTGCGTGGACTTTTTCAAAAATGTGCGCGCAATATGGCGTCAAAGATGAATGGCTGAAGATTGCGGAAAGCTGCCTGGAGTTTATGGAAGAGTATTGCATCAACCGTGAATTAGGGGATAGGATGTACTTTACTGTAACAGAAGATGGGCGGCCGCTGCGCCAGCGGCGGTACTGTTTCAGTGAGAGTTTTTATGCCATGGGCAACGCGGAATATTATGGCGTCACCGGAAAACAAGAACACCTTTTGCGTGCCAGGGTAGCCTATGACCTTATCTGGGATCTTAACCAGGGTCTGATCGACGACCCCACAGGTTTAGGGCCCAAGACCATCGTCACTACCCGCAGCGGCCGCTCCTTGGCAGATCCGATGATTTATCTGAATCTTACTTCTATTCTGCGAAAGGTAGACCCCCAGTGGGGAGAGAAGTATGATGAGCGTGCCAGACAGTGTGTTTCAGACATTTTTATGTATTTCCGTAAAACAGACATGAACTGTACGCTGGAAATGGTTGGTCCAAACGGCGAATTCATGCAGGAATTTACAGCAGGACGTACCGTTAATCCCGGACACGATATTGAATGCAGCTGGTTTTTATTAGAAGAAGCGAAGCGGCTTCAGGATGAAGAGCTTCGAGACAGAACGCTCAGCCTCTTTATTGACGCCGCAGAAGGCGGCTGGGACAAGGAGTATGGCGGATTGCTATACTTTGTGGATTGTCTTGGCAGACCGCCTGAAGCCTATGAGCATGACATGAAGCTATGGTGGCCTCACAATGAGATGATCATCGCTTCGCTTATGGCATATAGAGATACCGGCGAAACGCAGTACTTGGATTGGTTTCATAAAACATTAACCTATTGTCAGACATTTTTTAGCGATCCGGAGTATGGAGAATGGTATGGCTATCTGCGCCGGGATGGCCAGCCAACACAGCCGCCCTGCAAAGGCAGCACATTCAAAGGACCTTTCCATCTGCCCAGAATGCTCCTGATGGCTGACGAGATGCTGCGGGAAATTTTATCTGATCCAAATATAAATACCAAACTTAAGCCACCCGAGAGTTTGGTTATTTAATAAGTATCGAAAATCAAATTTTTCGTCAAATACTGACTTCAATGATTCTATTAACTGAGAAATTAAAAGAGGCGCGGACAATATGTACTGCACCTCATTAGCTGGACAGATAATTATCTGCTGCAAAGTGCCTGCTTACCTGGTAAAAGGAAGGCAGAATATTAAGCGTTTGATGTGATGATTGATGTGACAGTTGATGTGACAGTTGGGGTGACAGATTTTTAACTGTCACATTTTGCATGTGACAGACGCGACAGTTAAAAGTGAAGTGTCACGTCAAGTGTCACATCAAAAAGCTATATGCCATATAGCAAAACAAGCCCAATGTGACAGATGTGACAGATTTTGGCTAATAAGTATAAAACAGGGAATTAGGCTAAATAAA
>JAAZEI010000291.1 GCA_012512355.1 Clostridiales bacterium
CAAACAAGGGGATGAACAAACCAATATACCAGGAAAGGCCGTCTGTAAGGATTGCAGTCATCAGCAAAAAAGCAGCCAAAGATAAAAAGTCGATGGTCAGATAAGCGTAAGGCCTGGGAAATTTAAACAATATCGGCACCACAATGAAAGCGTAGATTAGCCCCATACTGCCCACGACATAGGGTGACCAGGTAAGGCCGCCGCCGCTTAACAAATCAAGCCCAAAAGTGACCAGTCCGATGATGATAAAGATGGCAGCAACCAAGCTTTTGGCATAGCTTCTGTCAATATGGGCATCCAAAACATCGACTGTTTCAGGGTAGGGCAAGGTATCGGGTTTTTCCCAATCGCAGCTTGGGTTTTGCACCAAAGTGCGGCATAGTGGGCAATCCCGCTCGCTTGGGGCCAGCTCTACGCCGCATTGTACGCAATAGCTCATGTGATGTTCCTCCTGTTGCTCTCGACTGTGACATGGACACCATCTTGCACCAGACCTGTCAGCACCGACTGCTCAAAAGCGGTCTCTTTGATGGTTTTGCTAAAATTTAAAAATGTCTTACCGTTTACACTCACACAGGCTGTAGAGATTGGGTTGCTGTGCGCGGCGCCTACGATGACGTCCATGCGGGTAATATGCTCTTTCATTCCCTGCGGCAATGGAATGTTGCCCAAGTTCGTAAATACATTGCTGAAATAACGCTCTCCCACCAGCACGTACATCACCTTGAGCATCAAGCCTTTAATAACCCAGGGCACAGGACGTACGGCCTTTGATTGTTCTGCCAGCACATTGGAGGAGAACCTCGCGTTCATCATCTTCTCATTTAATTCATAACCCATGTAATGATCAATCAAACTAATGATTTCATCCAGGGTATATTCGCCATAAGAAGGATAAATTGGCGTGTTGATATAGCTTGAAAAATTGCGGAGCGTTTGGCTGGGATAATATTTGCGCAGGTTAACAGGCATGGAAAGCTTGACAGGTTTTGCGCTGCGGCGTTTTTTCTTATCATTTTTGGCAATTTGCAGCATCGCCTGCATAATAAAGGCTGCCAGATAAGTGTTGATGGTGACATTGTGACGCCTGGCAGCGAGCTTCAGCTGCTGGGTATCCATGATAGCAGTTGTCACCTGCAGATAGTCTTTTTCAGCCGGTGTGCCTCGCAGTGGATAAGCTGATACTTCCATCCGGGGACGTGAAGCTTTTCTGGCATACACAGGAAAACTGTCTTCCCACTCCTGCAATTTTGGCTTATCCCGGCAATCCAGTATATAAGGTGCAAAAGCAGGGACTCTCTGTCCTGTTTTTAACCTCAAATATTCAGCAGTCAAGGTCATTAAAAAAGTGAATGCGCCAGTACCGTCTGCCAGGACATGAAATATTTCTACGGCAATTCGCTTCTCATGCATCCGAACACGCATGATAAAATGTCCATCTCGCTTACGGGTAAAGGGCAAACAGGGGTTTGCAGCATCTGGCTGTGCGGTAGGATAGCCTTCCTGGCGCTCCAAATAATACCAAAACAAGCCGCGTCTGAGCCGATAGGCAAAATAAGGCAACCGTTTGATGGTATTTTTTATCGCCTGGTTTAATAAACCCTCGTCGATCACTTCATCCAGCGTCACTGATAGCCTATAATTTGCCATCCAGTCTGAGGAGCGGGTCGCGGGATAAATTTTGGCTGCATTGTCAAGCTTCAGCCATTCGGGCGCAATTTGTTTACGCTTTGAAGTGGCATTGCTCATGGTAACTCCTCTTGAAGAAACTCTTCTATCAGGCGCATCGCTTCTTTTGCTTCCGGCACCCCGTACAGCACATAGACATGCCATAGCCCTTCTTCAACATGCAAACGACAGTCGCAGCCAGCTTCCAAAAGCGCTTGCTGCATGAGTCTGGAATCGTCCAGCAAAATTTCATAGCTGCCTACAATAATCAAAGAAGGAGGCATGCCCGCCAAATCCCCAAAAAGCGGAGACAGCAGCGGGTTTCTTCGGTCGTGATCCACGGCATACATATCAGCATATTCTATAACATTTTCACGTAAAATGATGGGATCAAGCTTTTGGAGCTCACTCACATCCCGCTGCATCGTCATATCCGTCCAGGGTGAAATAGAGACAATTTTACCCGGCAGCGGCAGATTCAGCTCCTTTAGATAAAGCGGAAGAGCGTAGACCAAGCCTCCACCTGCTGACTCACCCACAAATGCAATATCTTCAGGCGCAAACCTTGTCAGCATCTCGCGATAAGAGAGCAGGGCATCATCGAGTGCTGCGGGGAAAGGATCTTCCGGCGCCAGGCGATACCCCACACAAAGCGAAGCTCGCCCTGTTGAAACAGCCAGATGCCCGCCAAAAACCTGCGCATAGGGCAAACCGCCCGCCACATAACCCCCGCCATGCAAATACAGAATGGCTTTATTCACTCGGCCGCTGAGTGGAATTGCCCATGCCGCATCAAATAAGGGAAATCGCACAAGTTTATAATGAACACTGCCCTCCAGGGCACGGCTGCCAATCTTCCCGACAGCATCCTGCCCCTTGCGGGATTGTTCGATTGTCATTCCCCTGATGATGGGATTTAACAGCTTTATCTGACTGCGCAGTATGCTGCTTACGATAGAAGCCATAGCGTTCCTCCCTATTGCACTGACCATCCAACCTTATTGTAACAGATGCATAGTCACGCTACAATCAATACCAGTATAAGCAAAACCTCCGGGTTTTAGTCCGGAGGTTTTGCTTCCTGCTGTAAAGTAACGAACAGCATCATCAAATTAAGGAAAAAGAAATTTAGATTATTTTCCTATGCCCCTGAAATCCGCAGCCAAGTCGATGGGCAAAGGCAGGTTGACCGGATTGGTGTCTTCATCTTTTTGAAAAGAGAACTTGCTCCTGACTTTATCAAATCGGCCCCGCCACTTATTGCGGGAATCTATTTTTTCACCCAGATCCCGCGCTCCGATGCCATACACCAGATAGAGTATAAGCCCGGAAACGATCATGATAAAGACCGTAGATGCATTTCTGCGGCCCGTAGCATTGATATTATAGCCATAC
>JAAZEI010000292.1 GCA_012512355.1 Clostridiales bacterium
ACGTTGGTCTACGCCTTCATAATGGCCGCACAAAAGAAGCAAACTATTTTCTTTGCTTAGCTGAGCAGCTATGTTTTGCGTCAAAGTAACACCCCGAGGGCTAAGCAAAATACGCTTTCCATGATATGGTTCAGGTGTGATGCTGCGAATTGCATCTGCAATAGGCTGCACCATCATCAGCATCCCTGCGCCGCCGCCGTATGGATAATCATCGGTGTTTTTATGCTTGCTTTTAGAAAACGACCGTATATCATGAATGTTAACTTGGAGAAAACCAGACTCTCGAGCACGTCCAATCATGCTTTTCTCAAGTGGAATAAACATGTCAGGGAAAATTGTCAATACATCAATCTTCAATAACCGCGACCTCATCGAGTATGGATTCATTGATGAATATCTGTTTCTTGCCTATATCAATAAGCGGTATAACTTTTTTAAGGGCGGGGAGCATCATGGTTTTATCATTTGTTAGTTTAATAATGTAAACATCATTGGCGCCGGGCTGTAAGATGTCAATTAATTTCCCCAGTTCGCTTCCTTTTGAATCCAAAACTTGGCAACCTATCAGGTCAACAATAAAATTCTGATTATCATCCAATTCTATAGCGTCTTCTCTTTTAACATATAGCAAAAGCCCGCGTAGGTTTTCAGCTTCATCACGGGTACTTGCTTCGTTGAGTCTAGCATAAACGAATCCCTCGCGAACAGAGACCTCTTCGATTTGTATTGGTTTTTGCTCATTTTCTTCATGCGTACTACCCATCAGGTTATCAAGGTCAATGAATCTTTCAGGGTCGTCTGTAATAGGCTTTATCTTAACCAGTCCTTTAATACCCTGTGGTTTGACAACTATTCCTACTAATATATATTCTGATAACATAAACTTCCTCTTTATAAAAGCGCCGCATTCTGCGGCGCTCTTTTATTGAATTTCGACAAATACCGGCTTGCCGCCCTTTTCCGTAGCAGCTTTCACAAGACTGCGGATAGCTTTTGCAATGCGACCTTGTTTACCAATAATCCGGCCCATATCATCGGGTGCGACATTCAACTCAAGAATAATAGCTTCAGGACCTTCGGTCTGTGTTATTTGAACTTCCTCAGGATGTTCAACCAGTGACTTGGCCAAGAAAAGGACCAATTCTTTCATTCGGTTCTCCTTCACTTGATGGTTCAGCCTTCAGTAGGGCGAGCCTTTTTCAACAAAATACGAACAGTATCTGTAGGCTGTGCACCCTTTTTAATCCATGCATCAGCTTTTTCTGTATCGATTCTGATGTTGGCGGGGCTCACCATCGGATCATATATGCCGATCTCCTCAATAAAACGGCCATCTCTGGATGAGCGTTCATCAGTCACAACAACACGATAGAAAGGTTTCTTTTTCATTCCCATTCTTTTAAGACGGATCTTTACTGCCATACTAATTCCTCCAAAATTTGTTATATCTGAAAATCATATTGATATGATTATGCAGTTAGTTAAAAGGGGGCATCTGCATTTTGCGTTTGAGACCACGCTTGTTTCCCATCATCTGTTTCATCATTTTACGCATTTGATCAAATTGACGCATCAGCTGATTTACGTCTTGAACAGAAACGCCCGCTCCGCTTGCAATCCTTTTTCGTCTGCTGGCATTAAGAACATCCGGTCGGCGGCGTTCTTTCATGGTCATACTGCGTATGATAGCTTCCGGTTTTTTCATCGCGTCATCTGAAATCTCAACATCCTTCATTTTGCTGCCAATACCCGGCAGCATGCCCAATACATTTTGCAGCGGCCCCATTCTTTTTAGCTGCTGCATCTGATCTAAAAAATCATCAAGTGTTAGGTCTTGAGGACCTTTACTCTGAAACTCCTTGGCCTCCTCGTCAAGCTGCATGGCTTCAGTTGCTTTTTCTATTAAAGTCAGCACATCACCCATACCGAGGATTCGCGACGCCATACGCTCAGGATGAAACGCTTCGATAGCATCCATCTTTTCACCGGTCCCAGCGAATTTTATGGGTTTTCCTGTAACAGCACGAACACTCAGCGCTGCGCCTCCGCGTGTATCACCATCGAGTTTTGTAATGATAACACCATCAATGCCCAGCCTATCATTAAAAGCAGAAGCGACATTAACTGCATCCTGGCCTGTCATCGCATCCACAACTAATAAGATTTCCTGCGGTCTTACGGCTGCTTTTATGTTGTCAAGCTCTCCCATCAAATTTTCATCAATATGCAGTCGTCCGGCGGTATCAAGTATCAGAACATCATTTCCATAATATCTTGCGTGTTCTACAGCCTCCTTGGATGTTATGACCGGGTCTTGTGTGCCTCGCTCAAAAACCGGAACCTTGACTTTGTCACCAACAACTTGCAATTGTTTGATGGCAGCAGGACGATATATGTCGCAGGCTGCAAGCAGAGGTTTTTTCCCCTGTTTAAGCAGGTAACCCGCCAACTTTCCCGCCATGGTCGTCTTACCGGAACCTTGTAGACCACAAAGCATATAAATGGTAGGCACAGAAGAAGACCATGTTAAACGGGCATTTGTCCCCCCCATTAGAGCACTTAACTCTTCATTGACTATTTTTACTACTTGCTGTCCTGCATTAAGTGCTGAAAGAATCTCAGTGCCGACACATCGTTCTGTTACTTTTTTAATAAAATCTTTTACGACGACATAGTTGACATCTGCTTCCAAAAGAGCCATGCGAACTTCTCGCATCGCGTCTTTTACATTCTGTTCATTAAGCTTTCCTTTGCCGGTCAGCTTTTTAAATGCTCGCTGCAGCTTATCAGATAAGCCTTCAAACGCCATACTCAATTATCCTCCTCATTCAAATAGTCATCAAGCTGCCTGGCAGCTAATTTTAGGTTATCCTTTATATTGATTCCCTGAAGGCTTAGGTCGATGAGTTCTCGGCAAACGCGCATGGTATTTCTTTGCTTATCAAATCTATCAATTAAACCTAGCATGCTCTCCAGCTCATCAAGCCTTCCGAAGGCTCTGTTAAGTGTATCATTTACACACTGGCGTGTTACTCCCAACTGTTTAGCCACTTCAGCTAGTGACAAATCTTCATCGCAGTAAAGATGAAGCATAGAAACTTGACGCTTGGTCAGCAATGCCCCATAAAATGCAGATAAAAGACCATAGTCTACTTTTCTTTCCAGTCGGTTTTGTTTAATCGACATACAGCCTCCTGTCAAGCACATTCCCTTGACATAGGTAGTATATACTCAAAACATAAGTTGTCAAGCACATTCACTTGACGAATTTTACAATTGGATTAATTCACTGTTTTGAACCGCTTGATTGATTAGATCCTCGATATTGTCGATAAAAAGTTCTGCTTCCTCTACCGCTTCAATTTTTGGCTGAGTTTGAGGATGCTTAGGAGTAAAAACAGTGCAGCAGTCTTCGTAAGGAAGACTGGATGTTGCAAAAGTTCCTATGTTTTTAGCATAGGATATGATATCAATCTTATCAAAACCGATAACGGGACGAAAAACTGGTAGGGTCACGACTGCATCCGTGCAAGCTAAGGATCTCATGGTTTGGCTGGCAACTTGTCCGATAGACTCGCCTGTAATGAGAGCCTGTGACTTTTCATCTTTAGCAATAATCTCTGCGATTTTCATCATAAACCGACGCATAATTAAAGTTGTATAATCTGCAGGACATTTCTCATGAATACTCATTTGTATTTCTGTAAAGGGAACAAGGAACAAACGTAATTCTCCGCAATAAGCCGCCAAAAGCTGAGCTAATTTAAGCACTTTTTGTTTAGCGCGTTCACCGGTATAAGGAAATGAGTAAAAGTGTACAGCACTTAAGGCAACGCCTCTTTTGGCTATCATATATCCGGCGACAGGGCTGTCGATACCGCCTGACAACAGTAAGGTTGCTTTTCCATTGCTGCCAATTGGCATCCCACCAGGCCCAGCAAAGACATTGATATATAAATAAGCTTTGTCTCTTATTTCAATGTTAAGCTTATGCTCCGGGTTTTTAACATCAACATGTAAATCTTTATTGCGCTTTAAAACATATTCACCGATTGCTGCACATATTTGAGGAGAATCCAGTTCATAACGTTTGTCTGCTCTTCTTGCAAATACTTTGAAGCCTCCGCTTAAACCGCTCATAAGCTGGAATGCCTGCTCACAAACAGCAGCGAAGTCTTCTTTATCCATCTCAATGGCCGGGCATATCGAGTGTACGCCAAACACTCTTTGCACAGCATGAAGACAAGCCGCACTGTCCTTCATATCACGAATATATATCCGACTATCATGCAAAGTCACTTTAGAAGTTAAATTATTTAATGCGCTTTTTATCCGAGCGAGTAATAAATTTTGAAAATATGGACGATTTAACCCCTTTAAATATATTTCTCCATAACGAACCATCAATAATTCTTGCATTATTTCTCTTTCTATCTTCTTACAAAAGGTTTAAATTTTTTATAAATATCCGCGATGCATTCTACAGCATAGTCAATCTGCATCTCAGTAATATTAGGATTTAAACTCAATCTGATAGCGGAATCAATGATGTTTTGGTTTGTTTTCATCGCTTTTAAAACATGGCTTGACTGCCTCTTTTTTGAGGAACACGCCGAGCCATTGCCAACATAGACATTAACCGCAGCCAAAGCATTGAGCATCGTCTCTGATCTTACAGGAGGAAGTGAAATATTTAAAATGTGATCAGCTGAGGTTATTGCTTCAGGATCGGAACCATTAATAATCAATTCGGGTATTTTGATCAGCAAATGACGATATAGTCGTAATTTCATATTGCGCATGTTATTGATCCGAGGATAAATTTCTATTGCACGATTCATGCCTGCAATTCCGGATGTGTTTTGAGTTCCTGAACGAATTCCATTTTCCTGGCCACCGCCACGAATCAGCGCAGACATAGTCACCCTGTCAGATATCCATAAAGCTCCTATGCCTTTGGGTCCATGAAATTTGTGAGCTGATAATGCGTAACTGTCTATCCCTAAATCAAAGGCATTGCAATCATGTCTTAAAAAACCCTGAACACCATCTACGTGTAAATGGGCATCGGGACATATGGCATCTCTGAGTTTAGATATTTGTGAAATCGGCGATACCGCGCCCGTTTCATTATTGATTTGCATGATACTAATCAGCTGCGTATTCTCGGTTAATAATTTCTCATATTTAATCATATCAATTTGTCCATCACGCTTTAAGGGAATCGATTCTACATCATAGCCAGATTCACTCAAATATTTGCAGCTTTCCAGAACAGCTGCATGTTCTCCTGCAGAATGTAATATTCGACCATGCTGGTGATTATTCTTAACAGTGCCTAGTATCGCCAAATTATCAGCCTCTGTACCGCTGGAAGTAAAAATAACCTGGCCGGGCGAATTTAATATCCTCTGGATATTCCTGCGACATTCAGCCATCATTTGATCAACTTCTACAGCAGGAGGATAAAGTGCAGAAGGGTTGAAATAATGATTTGACATAGATAAGCTCATGGTTTGAATCACTTGATCATCCGGACGTGTTGTTGCGCTGTTATCCAGGTAAACCTTCAAATACCCTTCCTCAATTCTGTTGGAATTTGCTCTGACCGGCAGCTCTTATGATCATTTGACGCATTTCAGGGCTGGGTTCAATCACCATCAGAGATTTTACATTGTCTTTTTGAAAATACATGTAAAACAACTCTGCGTCACGATTCAGGAACCAGTTAATACGTTTAACACCCGGCATCGTCAGATACCGTTTGAAAGAGCCTGAGTTAACCATACCAAGCGCTTCAACATTGCGTACATTCATTGTACCCATGGTCTTACGTTTGCGATTATTAAATACTTTGGCAAAATCCAGGATACCGTTTGTAAAAGTGTATTCATACTCAGTTTTTATTCTGTCTTTAAAAAGAAATAAAAACACACTGGTACCTAACATCAGCAAGGTAAGGGCTACATCAAAAACCATCGCTGTGCTGAAACCCTGGGTGCTGACAGTCATAATCATAATGTTAAACATAAACATTGCAAACAAACCTGATAGTATCATCGTTACCCAAGCAAGACCAAGCAGTAAATTTTCTGCAGATCTGTTATGTTTTGTTACAACCTCTTCCATAAATTGATCCATATTAACTATCTCCTAACGAAAAAATATTGGGACGACCAATCCAATGATAGCACCAGAAAATACTTCAGTTGGAGTATGCCCTATCAGTTCCTGCAATTCTGCTTCCCCAAGCGGTTTGCCTTCAACAAGCATCCGGTGCAGCATCCTGTTGATGACCTGGCTTTGTTTTCCTGTTTGCAGTCTAACACCCATGGCATCATAAACGACAACCATAGTCATGGCTGTAGAAATAGCAAATGCTACCGACCCCATGCCTTCGCGGATGGCCACCATAGAAGATAAAGCAACTAAAAAAGCAGTATGAGAACTCGGCATCCCACCCATACCAAAGGTTCTTCGAATATCGAAACTGCGGTTTACAGCTGAGTGGATGATTACTTTGAGGAATTGTGCAATCATAAAAGATGTTAAAGCACACATCAGGATATCATTTGAAAATAGTTCCTGTAAAGCCATTTTTTACAACTCCTCTGTCATAAAATATAATAATCTTCATTTTTTAAATGTATGCTCTGCAATCTGAATTAGAAATCTACCTTTAAGACCAAACAAATTTGCTGACTGTGTTGCTTTTTGTAAGTGGATCGCTGCAGCGCATTGAGATTCTTCAATCCCAAAGACTGATGGCCATGTCATCTTACCAATCTCAGCATCCTTATTAACTCGCTTCCCCATTATATTTTGGTTTCCCATAACATCCGACAAATCGTCATGTATTTGGAAGGCCATACCCAAATGATAACCGAATCTCTGTCCTATTTCCAGTTGTTTTTCATTTGAGTCCGCTAATGTAAGACCAGCCAGCACTGCACAAGTTATTAAATCTGACGTCTTATGCTGATGAATATAGTGCAGCATCTTTTCATCTGGCTCTTGACCCTCCATACAAATATCGCCCATCTGTCCAGCAATCATTCCCCTTGCGCCGGTACGGCAGGCGATTTGCCGCATGGCTTTTATTGTACGGGGATGCTCACAGTCTGCCATGATTTCAAAGGCTAGGTTAAGCAGGGCATCTCCGGATAGAATTGCCGTCGCTTCCCCGTAAGTCTTATGATTTGTCGGTTTACCGCGCCTTAGGTCATCATCATCCATGCCGGGAAGATCATCATGAATCAGCGAATATGTGTGAATCATCTCAAGAGCTGCGGCAAAAGGCAGTGCAACCTCAAAATCATCTCGTAACAGGCAATAGCTGGCCAAAAGCAGAGCAGGTCTCAGACGCTTTCCGCCTGCTAAAAGGCTATACCGCATCGCTTGATTGAGCCTTTTAGGTATGCCTTTTTCAGGCCAGGATTCTTGAACTTCGGGCAAAAAATGTTCAAGAGCTTTTTCAATGGCAGCTAAATATATAGCATATTGCTGATCAAACTTCATCAGTAGTATCC
>JAAZEI010000293.1 GCA_012512355.1 Clostridiales bacterium
GGATAAGGCAGAGCATGGAGAGAAGCAGCCCAATGATGTGCGATAGATTGATGGCGATTACGTTAATGGCAATCATTACGATGTTGGAGAAAATCAGCACATCGGCGCAGGATTTGATTCTCTCGTCCTTCGGCGTGAATCTTTTGAGAAAAAAGCCCCATGCCGCCACCGCACAGCCACCGGCATAGCCTGCCGCCACAAGTCCCACAAACCAAAGCGCGGAGGGTGCGAATAAGAACGGCGCTGTCGCAATCAGGCAGATTGCCATCCCGACTATCATTGCGGATTTTGCCCTACTCGGCGTTTTGATAAAGAGGCCGCAGGAGAACAGCCCCGCAAAGTGGGCTAGAATGGCTGCGAGTATATATGTATTTGACGGTGCGCCAAAGGCGTCTATCGTGCTGTAAAGCACCTGTCCTTCAAATACGAAAGAGAGAAGATAGGCAAAGAGGAATGAAAAAGCGGCCACGGACAGCAATCTATAATTTCTGATGCTTTTCACTTCGGCACCCCCTGTTCATCGGTGGCTCCGCTGCTCCTGACCCATTCGTCAATCTCGGCAGTTTTGAATCGCCACAGCTTGCCTACCTTTGATGAAGGCATATTTCGCTGATCAATCCAACGCATGACCGTGTGTCGTTTTACGCCGAGGTAATCACATACCTCCTGCAAGGAAATCCATCTATCTTGAATGTTGTTTTCCGACATAATAATCCCTCCGCTTTGGCCGATTCGGCAGGCGATATGTATGAGATTATTATAGCAGTATTCAATGGTAAAGGCAATTCGTTTTTGTTGTTTTGTGTAGCATTATGTTCTTTTATCGTGCTAATAAGAGTAAAATGGTTTAATACAAAAGACGGTAATGCCCAAATTTCAGCCCCCGTCACGAGCGCTTGTAATATAATCAGACATGCGAGGGGTACTCTCATCCCTTACCAAAGTAAGTTCATATAACTGCTTACGGTAGTAAATAATCATGTAGATAAAGTCACTAATTATTATTGCTTAGGATCCGCGCATAGCTCGCCTATCCCTATACCGAAGTGATCCTGCACAAACTGCTCAAAATGCGATAACAGTACTACGAAGGCAGCGAGTTCGGCATCGACGGCGGCAGCATCAGCAAGCTGATGCTCAAACAGGATGGCACCCTCGTCTGAAACTGTGACAGAGGCTGGGATGTCGCTCACACGCCCCAGACACGTAGCTTGCCCTTGAGTTTTTCCTGTACAGTGAATACCACTAACCGACACTTATTACAACCGAGGTTCAGCCCTGCATGGGGCTGTATCTCGTACAGATATATTTTGATGGACTGCCGACGGCGGTCTTATTTTTTGCTCTTTTCTTTGGTTGCCTCCAGCTTCTTATTTCTGCGGGATTTTTTAGCCCTTTGTGCGTCGTATGCTTTCTTGCATTGAGGGTCTCCGCAATAAGTATGTCTATTGTTTCGCCGGATAAACGCTGTGCCGCATATTGGGCAGGTAGTGAGCGTACCATCATATTTTTCGTTGCGCTGGCCTGCTTCTTCCGGGGGGCCAAAGTCCACAA
>JAAZEI010000294.1 GCA_012512355.1 Clostridiales bacterium
CGTTCCGACTCGCTCAGGTGCTTCCATCCCGCTCTTTTTGTAGTATGATTGTCTGGGTTCATCTTTCCCGCCTCCGTTGCTTTGTTTTTTTTGCAACTTCAGTGTAACTGATCGCGAGGAAGGATGAACCTTTTTTCTATCCCTAGGGGCAATTCATTCTACAACTTACCAAGTTTCTTAACACTCTCCCTGCTTCAGATATATAATTGATGTATCTTCAGAAACTTGGCATCCTACTTGAATTGCCCTGAAAGAGCGTCTATAATGAAGATAGTAAAAAAAGGAGGTAATCTTATATGAAATCAATCCCGATAAAATTGAGCTTTGCAGAAGAAGTGAAAGCCTTTGTAAACGTAGTCAGCCGTTATCCTTTTGATATGGACCTAAGAGCAGGCCGTCACGTTGTTGACGCCAAGTCAATTCTTGGCATCTTCTCTCTGGATTTGTCAAAACCTATTTCTCTGGAAGTTTATTCTGATGACTGCAATGAATTGATGGCGGACTTAAAAGCTTTTGCCATTTAAAGCTTAACTGAAAGCGACGCGCGCTGAGTGTGCGTCGCTTTTTTATAGATTGATATAGATGCCTTTAGGACATTGGAGGATGACCATGAGAATCTGCGATGCGCACTGCGATACTCTTTATAATCTCGTGACTGCCCCTGATAAACAAAACGATATTACTATGGAGCGTTTGAAAAAGGGAGGCGTCTCATTGCAGACTTTGGCCATGTATGTCGGGCCAAAGGTTCCGCTTGAACAGACACAGATTTTATTTGAGAACATGCTGTCCTCCTTTGATTCCCTAAAAAGGCAAGGCTGGCAGCAAGTCTATAACCCCTCACAGGCTATCGATGGCGAGGTAAAATTTATGCTGTCCATCGAAGGCTGTGAGGTTTTTTCACCGGGTCTCTCTACAATTGAAGAATACCACAGCCGGGGCGTGCGCATGGCAGCCATCACATGGAATCATGAAAACGCTTTGGCAACGCCGCACTGTGTCAATGCCAACGATGGGCTTAAAGAATACGGTCTCCAGGCCATCAAAGAAATGCAGCGACTTGGTATGGCTGTAGATGTTTCTCATCTCAATGAAGCTGGTTTTTTTGATATTTTATATAAAACACATATCCCTCCAATGGCTTCCCACAGCTGCTGCCGCGCTATCAAAGAGCACACCAGAAATCTGACTGACCGGCAACTGCGGGAACTGTTTGAAGCAGGGGGCTTTGTAGGCCTCAACTTCTATCCCGCTTTTTTAACAGATGGTCTCTGCACCTTGGATACCTTGATCGATCACTTCGATCATATGATGGCGTTAGGCGGTGAAGGCAAAATAGGTTTCGGGAGCGATTTCGATGGAATTGGTACCAAACCCATTGGACTGGATAACCCTGAAGACTACCCAAACCTTCTGCAAGCTTTGACACGCCGCGGTTATCGCCAATCACAGATTAAAGATATTGCCGGCGAAGCTCTCATTAACTATTATGCGAGGATCTAAAGGATGAGGTTGCTCTGCAGCGCTTGTTTATTGGGCATCTCCTGTCGTTTTGATGGGATGAGCAAGTCATCTCCAAGCACATTGGCACTTTTGGCTGAACATGAGCTGGTGCCGGTGTGTCCTGAACAGCTGGGCGGCCTTCCAACCCCGCGCCCTCCTTGTGAAATCCAGCCAGACGGAAGCTTGCTGAGCGAAAACGGCCATAACATGAGTGAGCAGTACTCCAAAGGCGCTGAAGAAGCTTATCAGATATATCGCTTAACAGGATGCCAGGCAGCAATCCTTAAATCTCGCAGCCCAGCCTGCGGCAAAGGAATTTTATATGACGGCAGTTTTTCAAAAAAGCTTGTTGCCGGCCAAGGTGTTTTTGCAGGACTGCTGCTGAGCAAGGGGATCAAGGTTTATACAGATGAAGAAGAATTTATCGAGTAATCGCTCTGTATTTTAGCAAAAATCCGTTTAAATTCATACATAAAGATTCTATTAAGGAGAATTGCTATGGCTAAAATCACTTTCATGGGAGCCGGGTCAACCATATTTGCAAAAAATGTACTGGGCGATGTGATGATGACAGAGGCCCTTCAAGACAGTCACATTGCATTGTATGATATTGATTCTCAGCGCCTGGAAGAATCATACCGTATGCTGGAAGCCATTAACGCAAACAATGGCTCCAAGGCGAAGATCGAAAAACACTTGGGTATTGCACAGCGTAAAAATGCTTTACGAGGCGCTCATTATGTTGTCAATGCCATCCAGGTTGGTCTTTATGAACCCTGCACTGTGATCGATTTTGAAGTGCCACGAAAATACGGCCTGAGGCAAACCATTGCTGACACCCTTGGCATAGGCGGTATTTTCCGTTCACTTCGTACAATCCCGGTCATGCTGGACTTTGCAAAAGACATGCAAGAAGTGTGCCCCGATGCCTGGTTCCTCAATTACACAAACCCAATGTGCACTTTGACAGGCGCTATGCTGCGCCTGAGCCAGATAAAGACTGTTGGCCTGTGCCACAGTGTTCAAGTATGTGCCGAGCA
>JAAZEI010000295.1 GCA_012512355.1 Clostridiales bacterium
CTATAGAGGTAAATCAACGCAGGGAAATGTGCCGTCTTGCTATATCCGGCAAAAATGACTTATATCTGGCTGGTGAAGCGCCTTTGGCTTCTGGATGCAATATTATTGATTCGATTAATAATCTTCAAGATTGGCATGGTAAAGCGGAGTATTACTATATCATTGGGGCTGATAAGCTCGCAGGTTTACTCCATTGGTCAAAAGCTCGTAAACTTTTTAAGATATGCAGATTTATTGTATATCCGCGTACAGGGTACGATGCCGCCAAGATTATTCAATTTGCTGCCAGTCAGGGCTTACAGGCAGACTTGCTTCAAATGCCTGAAGTGACGGTGACTTCTGCTGCAATTCGAGAAAAATTATTAGACATCAGTCATATAAGCGGCATGTTAAACCGGCAAGTGGAGCGTTATATTAATATCAATGGCTTGTATCAAACTGATTTTGTAAAGCTGGTCAAAACCAGTCTAAGCCAGCAGCGTTTCGAACATACGCTGGCTGTGCGTAAATTAGCAATAGATTTGGCATATCATCACCATATTTGGATGCAGGGAGCATCTATTGCTTCTTTGCTGCATGACTTCACGAAGGAAATGAAGTTAAATAAAATGAAAGCGATTCTGCGAAATTATAAAGTGAGCCTGAATGCGCAGGAATTAAACAGCAATGCCCTGCTTCACGGAAAGGTTGCATCGGTTCTTGCCAAGAATGTCTATGGCATTCACAGTGCGGATATACTTAATGCGATTGCTTATCACACCACAGGCCGAGCCGGTATGTCTCCGCTTGAGCTGTGCGTATTTGTAGCTGATAAAGCTGAACCTGGCAGAAAATCTTATCCTGGTTTACAAAAGATTCGAGATATGATGTTTGAAGATTTGGCTTCGGCAGCACTCCTATCCATGAAGGGCACCAGAGATTGGATACAAGGGTCAGGGAACAGGATAAGCGCAGATTCATATGCAGCGATTGAATCGATGGAACCTGTTATAATAGATAATAAAAGTATTTAAACAAGAATAAATAATATAAGGGAGAGATTAAATGCAGGAATTAGAATTAGCTAAAAAGATAGCTCAGCATTTGTATGACAGAAAAGCGCAGGATATATTGGTCCTAAAGGTTGACCACCTGATGATATTGACGGACTATCTGGTTATTGCAACAGGTACGAATCCCCAGCACACCAAAGCGCTCAAAGAATATGTAGACCAGGAAATAGGAAAATTCGGTATATCTCCAAGACACATCGAAGGACATAATGAAGGGCGGTGGATAGTCATGGATTATCTATCCGCCATCGTTCATATTTTTAGTCCTGAAGACCGTGATTTTTATCGTCTGGAACGCTTGTGGACTGATGACAGCAATCATGTTGTCCTTCCTTTTGAAGAAGAGAGTCAGGGCCAAGACTGACAATGAGTATTCAGCTGTATTTGTACAAAAAGAATTTTGATGTACAAAAAACTGAGCGGTTTTTGAAAGAACGTAAAATCAATTATCAGATGATGGATTTAAAAAAACATAAGCTGGGTCGCAGGGAGCTTGAATTATTCGCTCAAAGCAAAGGAATAAAAGCCATCATCAACTTTGAAGATGAAAAAGTTAAATCTCATCCCATCGCTTATACCTTTGATCGTGATGCTATGATTGATTATTTACTGGAAAAGCCAGAGTTTTTGATAAGTCCCATTATCAGAATGGGCCAAAAAATATTGATAGGATTCAATGAAAGCGAACTCAAGGCTATGGTAAATGGATAGCTTCTTGATGAATGAAACCTGTCATGCGTAAGACGCATATTAAAATAATGTTTGGATAAGGAGAAATACTATGAAGAAACTACTCATCGGATTGGCTGTCATAGCAGTAATTTTGGCTGTTGTGTTGGGCATTCAAGTTGGACAAACCAACAAACTGAATGCTGACCTGGATGAACAAAAAGCTAATGTAGCGGCACTTGTACCCCTAAAGGATGAACTTGAGGGAACAAAATCACAGCTGGATACCTTAGTTGCACAAAAAGAAGCCTTAACGGCTGAGCTGCAGTCGGCACAAAAAAACCAGGAAGAATTAACAAGCCAAATAAAAGAACTTTCTGATCCTGAGGTGCTGGCAGACGGCAACAAACTTCAAGCTGATTATGCCAACCTGCTGAGTCAATATGATGAATTGACCCAGCAAAACCAGGAGTTCGCTAAGCAGCAAGTTCTTCTCACAACCAAGGCGGATGATGAAAGCAAGCTTCGCAGTGATCTGGAAGTTCAGCTTAAAACCGCCAATGATCAGATTGACTCTTTTGTAAATACAATCAAAGCAACCGAAAAAGCTAAAACAGAAGCCATAGAGGCTGCGGAAAAAACCAAGGCTGATGCCTTGAGTGAAGCGGAAGAGATTAAAGCCACAGCCCTCAAAGAGGCTGAAGATATTAAAGCTGAAGCCGCGCAGTCTGTTGAGACCGCCAAGGCAGAAGCCCTGGAGCAGGTTGAAGCCGTCAGAGCCGACGCGCTTAAAGAAGTAGAAACTGTAAAGGCAGAGGCAGCTGATGCATCGGAAGCAGCGAAAGCTGAGGTCAACGCATTGCTTGATGCCAGAGTGGAAACTGAAACTGAGGCATTTAACGAAAAAATCGCGGAGCTTGAAGACTTGATTGAAGCCGCTAATGAAAAAGCCGCTGACCTTGAAGCCAAACTGCAGGCAGAAATCAGTGAAAAAAATGCTGCGATGGCAACGATTGAAAACATGAGAATTGCTGCTGAAAAAGCTGAGGATAACATGGTCGCTGTTTTAAAAGAAAGCGATGCCGCAGCAACAGCGCTTATCACGGCCGCTCAAGCAACACCGGAAGTAACCGCGCAATCTGCAGCCGCGACCCTGACCCCTGACACA
>JAAZEI010000296.1 GCA_012512355.1 Clostridiales bacterium
CTGCACGGCGTATCATCTCATACTGACCCCCAGACATCACCATGAATCTGGTATTCGCGCGGGCGATGATGCGGTCAAAATAAGTCATTTGAATGTAGGTCTCCAGCATAATTTTTTCTTTGCCAGCGATGTTGCCGTTTGCGGTGTTGGAAAGCGCCCGGACCCAGGCATAACGCTCCTCTGTTTTTATTAGGACTGCAGATTTATCTTTGATGTTCTCCAAAGCCATGCGATTGGCTGATATACGTGTATGAACTGCCTTAAGCGCAATGGAAAGCTCCTCTTTGCGCTTGAGAAGAAGCTCTTTTTTCTTTCTTTCTTCCTGCGCGACAATTTTATCAGCACCCTGCAGCTGTCGGTTCAATTGCGCAATCATCCCATTCAGCTGGGTGAGTTCTTTTTCAGCCTGCCGATGGTTTTTTTCTGCCTCCTCAAATGCTCTGATCATGGCAGCTTTATTGTTTTCAAGCATGCTGATGTACTGCTTTGCTTCTGCTTTATTTGCAAACCTTAGTTTTTGGCGCATTACAGCAATTTGCCTGGTCATCTCTGCATGGTGACTTTCCTCTGCAGCAATGTGCTCCTTAAGCCTTGCAACATTTTCTCTTAATTCGACAGCTCTTTCTTCCTCTTGCGGGATTGATTGATTAAGCGCCATCTTCCTCTGAATATTTCGTTCTTCATCATTAATTTGCCGCGTCAACCTGGCAATCATCTGTTCGCTTTGTATATGCAAAGGAGCAAGTTTCAAAGCAGCTTCATCTATTTCACATTGGCCGATCAATTCTCTTATAATCTTTTTAAGACTCTCTTCCTGGATTGAAAGAGAGCCCCTGACCTCACCTGCCAATGTACTAGTCCGAGCCATGGTCCTCTGCGCATCATCCGCATCCTCCTTGCCCTTCTTTAGCTGCGCTTCACTTGGAGCATGAGGAGAGGTTTGAGCGATATCGGGATGGCTAAGAGAGCCGCATACCGGGCAAGGCTGTCCCTCCTCCAGAGTCTGGGCCAGAATGCCGGCTTGCTCATCCATAAAAGCTTTGTTTTGCAAAGAATAACCCAGATATAACACTTCATAAGCGTCGGATGCTTTTTTGTAATCTTCCTGCGCCTTTATCAGTTTGGCGCGAAGCGTTTTATAGGAGATCAGCTCTCTGTCGATCTCTTCAAGCTTAGCTTTACGCTCCTGGGCCTGTTCTTTCTCACGGCTGAGTTTTCCCTTTTTCTCACCTGCCTGGTCAAGTGCCTTGAGTTCTTCTTTAAGGGTTGCGATTTTTTTATCCAAATTCTGTGCTGACTCGGACTGCATATCTCTATTCTGACTATTGGTATTTAACTTTTTTAGCAGGGAATCCATCTCCAGCTCTTTTGCGTCCAGCTCATCATACTGAACAAGTTCCATTTGGAGTTGGGTAATCTCTTGGTCGATTTCCTCACGCCGGGGCTGCTTTGCTTTTTCTGTATTAAGCGCTGATAGAAAGCCTTCAAGATCGGATCTTTTTTCTGATATGCTGATTTTTGCATTGGCTAGATCCGTTTGCGCCTTGAGATACTCTTCTGCCTTGCCAAGGACGGTATTGATGTGTTCAAGCTGCCTCTCAAGCGCCTGCTCTTCTGAGGAAAAAACAGCCTCTTCTGCAGCATCCTGGCCAATCAGTGTCTCAACAAGCTCCACTACATCATTCGTGGAAAGTTTATCCTCTTTTGCTTTTTGAAGTTCAATGCCCATCACATCATCCTCCTGGCAGATGATGCCGTGTATATATTGAGAAACACTGTTCTTTAGTTCATCACATGCTCTGGACAAACCGCAGGACTGTGCTTTAAGCCTGTCCTGCAAAACTTGATAATAGTTCGTCTTGAAGATTTTTCGAAAAATTACTTGACGTTCCCTCGTATCCGCCAGGATTAACTTTAAAAAATCACCTTGCGCGATCATGGCTATTTGTGAAAATTGATTTCGATCAATGCCTATGATCTCGCCAATAGCGTGATCCACATCCCTCATCTTTGTGATAACCGACCCATCTGGGTACATGAGCGTTGCCTCAGCCTTTTGAGCTGTCATTCCCTCCCCGCGCTTTGCCGGCCTTTCATACTCAGGGTTGCGTATGACGCTATACTGCCTGCCTGCGTATATGAATGTGAGTTTCACTTCTGTTGGTGTCTCGGGCTTTGCATATTTCGAGCGCAGCATAGCTGGCTCACGGTTGTCACCGCTGGCCTCCCCGTACAGCGCAAAAGTAATCGCATCAAAGATAGTTGTTTTCCCCGCTCCCGTATCCCCGGCAATGAGGTAAAGGCCGCTGGAACCCAGCTTATCCATATCAAGCTCTGCAATTCCCGCATAGGGTCCAAAAGCGGAGAGGGTAAGATTGACTGGCCTCATGCTTCGTCCTCCCAGATAGACAGGATCAATTCCTTCGAAAAGGCGGTCTGCTCTTCACTCATCGGCTGATTGTTTTGAAAATCATAAAATTCTGCCAGCAGCTCCAGAGGCGACTTCTTGTCCAGATCCTCCACAGGGTTTAGGAGGGCATTTGACCTTGTTCGTTTGTTGTCATAGTCAAGCTTCATCAAATTAGGGTAGATGGCTCGCAGCTTGCCCATGGCATCGAGGATATCCTCCTCGTCAAGGAGGGTGATACGCAAATAATCATAGGTGTTGGTCTGCGCGTAATAGCTTTTGGCTGTCAGCTCCATATAAGTGCCCCTGATTTCTCGCATATCATGTTTTGGCGAGAGCGGGACAGTGCGAACAGAAACATCTCCCTTTTGCGCCAGCTCAACCACTGTGACGGATTTAATGTGCCCCGCTTCTGAAAAAGAATATTTGAGAGGCGTTCCGCAGTATCGTATGGTGTGTTTCCCGATAGTTTGCGGACCATGAATGTGACCCAGGGCCACATAATCAAAGGGCTCAAACACTGAGGCATCCACATTGTCAGAACCACCCACCGATAATTCTTCTGAATCGCTGCGCGATGCGCCTGTCACAAACTGATGAGTCACCAGGATATTTCGTCGGTCGGAATTGATGTGCAGCTGACCAATAGCATAACTCAGCGCATGGGTATAAGATATAATTTCTTCGTCAGGGTAATATCTTCGCACATGGATAGGTTTGATAAACGGCAGCATGAAAACGTCAACCTCGCCATACTCATCGGAAAGTGTGATGGGCATCACCTGCCCCGCGTATGTCGGCGACATATAAATACCACTCCGGTTCATCAGGCGGCCGCCAAAAGCAATCCGCTCGGGCGAATCGTGATTTCCGCTGATCACAAACACTTTAAGCCCGCGCTTTGATAGCTTATATAAAAAATCATCAAAAAGGTTAACGGCATCCGCAGAAGGCACGGATTTGTCGTAAACATCCCCTGCAATAATCACGCAATCGGGTTTTTCATCATCAATCACATTGATTATTTTTGTCAGGATATATTTCTGATCCTCCAGCATGGAAAATTCATTGACTCGTTTCCCAAGATGAAGGTCGGAAAGATGGATTAGTTTCATGAAGTCCTCTCTTTTTCTATTAGCATCTTAGCAGATAGCGCATGTGGTTTGATTATAGCATATGTACCAAGGCTCCTTTAAAAATGAACAAAGCAAAAAAACGTCTGTCTTTTCAATGTTTTTTGCTTTTATGTAGATTCTTATAAAAATACATCTGCTCATCCGCTTTTTTGAGTATTGTTTGAACATCCAAAATTTTGTTTCCTGCAAAAATTGAATACCCATAGGAAACAGTAGGGAGGTTTTTATTGTTTTGACGTTCAATCATAAGGCTTTGGGTTAGCCTGTTTAGTTGCTCTTTAAGCTTTTCTTCATTTGAATCCCTGCGGATCACACAAAATTCATCCCCACCGGTGCGGTACCAGCTGCACTTATCGTCAAAAGAACTTCTGATTATGGATGCTACATCACTTAAAACCTCATCCCCATAATCATGTCCATGCATATCATTGATTTCTTTAAAATCGTTGAGATCCATTACGATCATGGAAAACGCTTTTTTAGCACGCAATTGCTTTAATGCCTTGACAAAGGCTGCGCGATTATACAGCTGGGTCAGGATGTCAAAACTGCCGTCAAACTCAATGAGTAAAATATATAGTAGAAACAGGGACAGGGTGACGCCATGCCAGGTGACATACACTGCAGGATATATAAGCTGGATAAAGCTGCCTGCTATTGTGAACAGGAATAAGCTGATAATTTTCCATTTGATAGGATACAGCGACTTTTGACAGGCATACAGCGTGCGGATCAGCAGGATAAGGATATTGAAAATATAAACTGCTACAAAAATAAAAAATAAAGGCCCTCTTGCATAATGATTGACCTCATCCACATAAAAGATCCACCCAAACAATGGCGACAAAACCACCGCCGCAACATTGACAAGGGTTGGAAACAGCAAAAGCCCCAGTTTTTTAAATGTCTTTGTATCAAAAATTGCGGTCAGTGCAATGGGTATAACCGGTGTTAGTGCAAAGCCAATCACATTGCTTACGATGTTCAAGCTTCTCAGTTCAGTTGCTGCTTCATTAGCTGCTATCGTTCCAATCTCGGCTAAAATAACCAAAACCGTAAAGATGATGCCATGTGAAAACAAGCGTATGTGCTGTTTGTCCGACCGGTTATTGCTGTATAGCAATACCAACAGGAAAATAAGGGCCAGGATATCCATGATGTATAGCGCCAGATAAGTATGGATCACGCCATGAACCCCTTCCTGAGAGCCTATTCTCATTACTCTGTATTATTCTTTAATACTATAACACAATTTAATGAATCCATCTCCAAACAGCTTATATCAAACTATTTGAAAGCTTAATTAAAATAACTGACCGGGAAGATTTTCATGCCTCCTCCCAGTCAGTATTATTTCATTTTAATTATATGTTCTCATTAGA
>JAAZEI010000035.1 GCA_012512355.1 Clostridiales bacterium
GGGTTCGCTACTTACACTCTGAAATCAAGACAATGGAGCGCATGGTGTTGCTCAGGGACCTTAGACTTGGTATCTATGACGTTTTGGTGGGGATTAACCTCTTAAGAGAGGGGCTCGACTTGCCCGAAGTGTCATTGGTAGCTATTCTCGATGCTGACAAGGAAGGCTTTTTGCGCAGTGAGACCAGTCTGGTGCAGACAATAGGACGCGCGGCGCGAAATACTGACGGGCGTGTGATCATGTACGCCGACCGCACCACCGACAGTATGATGCGCGCCATCGCTGAGACCAGCCGAAGGCGAGATATCCAGCGTGAATATAATGAAGAACACGGCATCACACCGGAAAGCGTCAACAGTGCAGTGCGAGCGCTCATCGAGATTGCAGCCGATACTGAAAAACGCTATGCCGATACGCTTACGCCCCAGGAGCGGGCAGAGCTTATCAAGGCGCTGGAAGATAAGATGCTTTCTGCAGCCGGGGATCTTGACTTTGAGAAGGCTGCTAAGTACCGGGATGAGCTCTTTGAGATGCAGGGCAATAAGCCTCTTGAAAAAGAGCAGCCGCAGCCACAGAGAAGAAGAAGGACAACCAGACATCCCAAGGTGAAATAATCCTAGTTAAACAAAGAATTGAACAAACAGGCGCAGTCAGAAGTTCAAATCTGTCTGCGCCCGTTTTATTCAAGCATTATTCGGATTGAGCCTACCTGACTATCTACTGCTGTTGAGCATGTCCTTGACATAGTTGGGCAGGTAAAAAGAACCGATGTGCAAATCGGTGTTGTAGTAGCGGGTGGTGATGCCCAGGCTGTTCCAACGCTCTGCGTCCAAATCTTCCAGCGGCTTGTAGTTAATGCTGGCAAAACCAAACAGCCAGTGGCCAGATGGGTAGCTGGGAATATGCGCCTGATACACACCATGGATGGGAAAGCTCTCCTTGATGCGTTTGTGAGCGCGCTTCATGGCACTTGCTTCATAAGAATAAAAGGCACTTTCATGCTGGTTGATCATGATGCCGTATTCCCGAAGCGCTTTGTAGCAATTGCCGTAAAATTCCTTGGTGAAAAGAACTTCGCCTGGACCAAATGGGTCGGTGGAGTCAACGATGATCAGGTCATAGACATCCTGTAATTTTCTGATGAACTTTAATCCATCCTGTATGTGAACCGTGACCCGGGGGTCAAGGTAGCCCACAGCAGTAGTCGGGAGATATTCTTTGCAGGCATCGATGAGCATGCTGTCGATTTCAACCAAATCAATGGATTCTATTTGGGGATATTGGGAAAGTTCTCGCAGCGCCCCGCCATCTCCCGCGCCGACGACCAGCACACGCTTCACATTGGGGTGAACGGCCATGGCCGGGTGCACGAGCATTTCATGATAAATAAATTCATCTTTTTCAGTCAGAACAATCACATCGTCCAATGTCAGTACTCTGCCAAACTCACGGCTTTGGAAGACACATATCTTCTGATAATTGCTGGTTTTTGAATAAAGCTGCTCATCAACCAATATATCCATCCGCACATGATCTGTGTGGCTTTCAGAGAACCAAAATGCCATAAGCGCCTCCCTTGTCTATTGATACTTTCCGCGTCACAGCACGACCTGTATGGTTTGTGCGGTGATGTCCTTGGTGCCTGTGAGGACACAGCCCTTTTCCTTGGAAGAAATAATAAAATCAACGATTTCCTGCGTAATGCGCTCGCCTGGCGCCAGCAGGGGAATGCCCGGCGGGTAGGTCATCAGTGATTCACCGCTGATGTGGCCAGCAGCCTTCTCAAGCGGAACAGCCTTTTTATTTGAATAAAAGGCTTCCTGCGGTGTCAGAACAAGCTGGGGGGCCAGATACTCAAATTGGTAAAGGTCACTTTTTTGTCGCTTGTAACGGCGGCGTATCTCATACAGTGCTCCGATGAGCCGCTCAATGTTCTTGTTTTTATCTCCGATGGAAATATAGGCCAGGAAGTTGCTTAGATCCCCGAACTCTATCTGAATATCATACTCATCGTGCAGAATATCATGCACTTCAATGCCGGCCAAGCCCAGGTCATAGGTATTGACCGAGAGCTTGGTGGTATCAAAATCATAAATGGTATCGCCGTTGATGAGGGCATCAGAGTAAACCAGGTAATCACCGATCTCGCTGATTTCTTCCCTGGCGTAAGCAGCATACTGCTTGACCTTTTCAAATATTTGGTGACCGCCCAAGGCCAGGTTGCGGCGCGAAATATCCAGGGAAGAAATTAATAGATAGCTTGCGCTGGTGGTGAGGGTGAGGTTGACGATTTGCCGGACATAGTCGGCATTGATGTCAGGGCCACATAAAAGGAAACTTGACTGCGTCAGGCTGCCGCCGGATTTGTGCATACTCACGGCTGCCATGTCAGCGCCGGCTCTCATGCCGCTGATGGGCAAGCCGTCGCCAAAGTAAAAATGCGCGCCATGCGCTTCATCGCATAGCACTTTGATGCCCTTGGCGTGGGCGCAGGCCACAATCTCATTGAGGTTGGAACAGATGCCGTAGTAGGTGGGGTTGTTGATAAAAATAGCTTTGGCATCAGGGTTTTCATTGATGGTGCGCTGGACTTCAGCCACGGACATGCCAAGGGCTATGCCAAGTCGCTCGCTGGTCTGCGGGTTGATATAGACGGGGATGCCACCGCAGATAACCAGGGCATTGATGATGCTCTGGTGTACATTGCGAGGCAAAATCAACTTTTCACCCTTGCGGATGGTGGCAAATATCATCGCCTGAATGGAGGCGGTGGTGCCGCCGACCATAAAAAATGCAGCGGCTGCGCCAAAAGCCTCAGCCGCCAGCTCCTCACCCTCCATGATGATGCCGGTGGGGTGACACAGGCTGTCTAAATACTTGGTGGAGTTAACGTCTACAGACAGGCAGCGCTCTCCTAAAAAATCCATTAATTCTTTGTTGCCCCGTCCGCGCTTATGCCCCGGGACATCAAAGGGAACCAGTTTTTCCCGACGCATTTCCTCCAGCGCTTCATGCACAGGGGCTCTATTTTGGTCTAACATCATTTAAGCCGCCTTTATTATAAAATTAGTAAAAAAAGGATATACTGCGCTTGCAGCACATCCCTGTCAGCTACGGTTATATCACGACCGGCTGCGCCTGAGGGTGCATCCGGCTCGCCTCCGGCTCATTCCTTAGAACTCATTCCGAGTATAAAATGAAAGAGGAGGGCTGTCAACAAGAAATGTGAAGCAGATTGTTACGGCTACAGAGTATTCAACGAATTTATCTTTGCGATCTTGAAAGAGGTGCAAGAGAACACGCCATAATCAAACTGCTCCTTTCATCAATTATTACTATATGAAGTCATCAACAGAAAAAAAGTTTGATAAAGTTTGATTTGGAATAACTCTATGGACAAATAAACCTATATTTCTTTTTTTCTGTTCTTTTGCTGGTAGCCAACATACAGGATGGTAATTACGAAAGTAATGGCGATGATTGCCGGCAGAGGAGAAGCTGTTCTTTCAAGATACACCCCACCTTCACCGGGCTGGGGCAAGGGCATCGGATCAAATGGAAGCCCGTTTTGATGGGCCAGCTCACGCA
>JAAZEI010000297.1 GCA_012512355.1 Clostridiales bacterium
CCGCGTACCAACCCGCGCGCTCATCGCCGTGTGTACCTGCCACAATATACACCGATGCACCAGGCAGCCCACTGTCTATTAAAAAAACTGTGGTTTCTGCCGCCTCATTCTTAAGCAGAATATATTTTTTGACCTGCTGACCATCTGCTAGCGGAATACGAAAATCCGCAGTTTTCAAATTTTTAAATTCAACATCATCTTCCGGCTCTATCACCTTGTGTCCTTCAAACAAAAAGGTTTGGCGAAGATCGGGTACATATCTCTTTTGAGAGATAGCAAAAGCATCGACTGTCATAAGAAGCAGTAAAACAATTGTCAACAAGAATTTTCTCAAGAGAGAGCCCCTCCGCATCTATGATACCAAACCCGGCGCATATTTGCGCCGGGTTATTGCGCTGTGTGTTTATATTATCCGTTCACAGCGGTTTTTCAAAATAATCAGGGCGGAAATTAATTCAGATAATCTCCGAGCCTGCCTGCCAGCATTTCATCATAGCTGGGAAGGTTTTCAAGAACAACAGTCTCCCCTGTGAAATCGTTATAGGATGATACGTAAGACTGAATGGATTGCAGGTGTCTGCCTACACGTTCTTCGATAGGATGTCCATTTTCATCATAAGGAACATAAAGCATCCCCAGTTTTTGAGCAGATACATAGAACTTGTCTTTGCCTGTTAAAGCCAATTCTTCGTTAGTAGCACCGCGCAGACGTCCCTGCGACGCGTTGGCTGTCTCCATCAGGAGAGGGTAGGTATCAGTATAATCACCAAGTTCACGATGAGTGAGACCATGAAGATTTACAGGGGATGGTTCCAATTGCATTTTGATACCTATCATATCCAATTCGAACATGCCAAAGGCCGCTATGTCCATGGATTTTTCATGAGCAACCGTCGCGTTAATCACAGGATATTCAGGAGAAGCCTCGTGTAAATCAAAGGTCAGCCCAATATCTTCTTTTTTGATCAGCTCAGTGATGGCATAGCACATTTGCTCTGTCAAATTACCTTTCGGGCGGCCGGGATACCCGCGATTTAAGTTGCGCGTTTCGCTCCCTGAAAGCTGCTGGCCGCTGGCGGCATGCTCATACACATCCGGATCAGGCCATTGATCAATGGGGTTGGTTGCGCGGGAACCAAAGCGGAATGCGCGCTCTTCCCCCTTGGTATTGTCAAAGTGAAGGTAAAGCGGCGAAGCCTCCTGCGAGTCATTGTGTGTAAAGGCTGAATTGTTGGCACGGGGAATGACATACACTTCACCCGTGCTCACCTTTCCTTTTTCGACCATGATCACGGCACTCAAATAGCCTGAAGGCTCATTGGGATGAGTTCCACCCAACACAAGCACTTTCCCTCCCTCTTCAGCGCCTTTTAAAATATAGATGTCACTATCTCCACGGGTGCCCTTTAATTCGCTAAAATAATCGCTTAGTTTTCTTACCTCCGTTACGCCGGGCCCGGGAATAATTTTGTCAGGTTTGCGCAGCGACAGGAACAGGTTACCGGAGTATATAGCAATGGCTGCCGCCGCGACCAGGCAAACCAAAGCAGTTATCTGATGTTTCTTCATTATTCTCTCCTCATTACTTGATCAACAGCAATCGAAGAACAAGAGGGATGATGACCATTACAGCAGTCAGCTGATTGACCAGTTTCTTTTCAGTCCAGAGATTCCAGATGACAAGTCCCAACACAAAAGCAAGGATAATCAGATAAACGATTGTCATAATTACTTCCCTCCTTTCTCAAATTCCAAGGAAGCTGCCAATGGGTTTGGAGAAAATAATGAACACCATGGCATAGGCTAACAAAATAATGATGGGGACAAGGCTTTTTTTAAGCACCTTGACATAATTCGATTCCCCAACCACCTGCGCCGCGAAGATGCCCGCCAAGGCTGTCGGTGGCATCATATCGCCAACGCCTGCTACCAAGGAAAGCGCTGCCACAATCAGCACAGAGTTTCCGGAAATCATGGCTAGGGTGAAGGGAACACCCAGCACTGAAGCTGAACCAAAAGAAGAAATAGCTCCAAACAGCGGCACGGTGACCGCAATGGCGGCATACAGCCATCCGCCGGGCAGTGAGATACTGGCGTTTACAATGAGGCCTCGCACGCCGGTGAGCGTCATGATCTGGATGAACATACCGACACCCATCAGGATGCCCATGACGGGCAGCACATCTTTGACAGCATCTTTGCTTGTGAACAGAATGTTGAACTTTTTGCCGGTAAACAGACCGACAAAAGCAGATATCAGGAACATAACAGGCGTTCCGACTTTAGGCAGTGAGGAAAAGATGCTGTTTGCCAGAAGCAGGACGAGCAATACAATAATCGGCAGATAAATACGCGCACCATATTGGGTACGCAGCTGTTTGTCCAGTTTGGGTTCAAGCTCTGCGTAGTTTAGTTTGCGTACATATTTCAGACCCAGCATCAGCACGAACAAGAAAGCAAGCGGAAAAGTGAGGATAGCCAGCGGGGCCATAAACCCAACAAAAGGCATATCGATACCACCGCAGATAATCATCGCGGGGATGTTGGTGGGCGGAGCGATCATACCAAGCAAGCCACCCATGGCGATAATGGATGCCGTGCGTACTTTGGGAATGCCCATCAGTATCAGAATTGGCGCCATGATGCTGCCAGCCGACAAAACCGAAGCAGTGGATGAACCCGTGATCATGCCCGGGAACATAATGACCAGCATAATGAGAATTAATAGCAACGCCGGAACTTTATGAAATTTTTCTATAATTAGGGACGTCAAGGCATCCAATGCCCCGGATTTTTAAACTACTTTCATGAATATCATGGCAGTTGCAATCGTCAGGATGGTATCAATGTAGGAAAAAGTACCTTCAACCAGATGCCGCACAGGTATGCCTTGCCCCGCAACCAAAGCACCAACGATGGAAGCCAGCAGCATGGAGACACTAACAGGCAGTTTCGCGGCAAAGCATCCGAGCATGAAAGTTCCAACCATGGCAATAAAGACAATCAGTTCTATGCTCATACTACACTACTTGGATAGAAAATGCGGGCGGCAGAATGGCCGCCCGCTTCTATGTTACTTCATCAAATCTTTGAGGACAGGCGCGCCATCGGTCTTTTTAGCGATATATATCATGGGAACGTCATATTTTTCGGACAAAGCATCAAACAGATTGTCCATTTCATTAGCTTCCTCAACCACAACGCATATTTTAGCTTCTGCAACAACAGGCTCTATAAATTTGTCGGATAAGTCACCCCGCCTCGCTGCTCCACCTATGTGCATCGCCAGGATTGGGATATCTTTTTCCTTGGCAAAGTTCATCACTTTGATCAGACGATCTAATTCCTGGTCGGCATCAATGCCGGCTGCGCCCAGGCCTTTGGAACTTCCACCAATAACGATAATGAGAGTTCCTACCTCTTCAGGCATAGTTTCAGGATTAAGCAGTGCATCCTCCGAATAGTTCTCAACCTTGTTCATTTTCAGCATCGCTTTGACCATCTGAAAATCTGCACTTTGACCGGCGGACGTCAGGATAAATGGACCAACGAAATTC
>JAAZEI010000298.1 GCA_012512355.1 Clostridiales bacterium
GCAGTATTTTGCTGTTTCTATCTTCGATTATCGGAATAGCTTATTCTGTTTTTATAGTTAATTATTTTATGGGCGTAGGTAATCAATCTATGGCATCAGGATCTGACATTGTAAGGCAAATTGGCGGATTAATAGCTGTGACATTCGTGACTCCTCATGTTGTTTTAGTTTCTCTAGCAGCTGTTGCTAATGGTGTTGCCTGGTACATTAATAACGGATGGGTTGCTTTAACGTCTTCAGTTTTATATCTGATAGCTGGACTGATTTTTATTATTTATTTGCCTTTTATAATATTGCCGATGATTCTATCATTTATTGGGTTTATGCGAGTGAATTATAAAAAATCCAAAAAGAAGCTTGCATAAAGGACCTACTTAGCAAGAAAATTACGATACTTAACTCGATAGAAGCAACTCCTCATAATCTTGCAGAAGTGAGGAGCTTATTGATTCATGCAATTAATCATAGAATATCCTAATTTTACAAGACGCTTAAACAGACACGACCTTGTTGCGTCCGCTGTTTTTGGCGGTATACATGGCACTGTCGGCCAGGCTGATAAACTGCTGTATGTCATTGATTTGTTTGTTGGGATAGGTTGCTGTGCCCAAACTCACGGTCGTTTTGATTTCCTGCTCATCGCTTTTGAGGATGGAATCTTTGACCATGATCCTGATGCGCTCAGCTATCAGCGCCGCATCGTTCTGACTGGCGCCGGGCAAAATACAAAGGAACTCTTCGCCGCCGTATCGTATCAGGATATCGCCGTCTCGAATGGCCGTTTTCATGGTTTTTGTAATCAGCAGAATCATTTTATCCCCGATGCTGTGGCCATAGGTATCATTGATCATTTTAAAATGGTCAATATCCAGCATGATGAGCGACAGCGCTGTGCCCGAGCGGATGGAGCGGCTAAACTCTTCCTGTATGCGGTTGTAGCCGAACCTGCGGTTGTAGATGCCCGTGAGTGAATCCAGCGCAGCCAGCTGCTGCATTTGCTGGTGGGTGATGGCATTGTTGAAAGCCAGGGCCAAAATCGGGCCATAAACAGTGAGCCTGTCCAACACGCTGTCATCAAATGAGGCAACACTTCCCAGAACAATGACGCCAATCAGTACCTGCTTGTAAAGAATCGGCTCTATGATCATTTCCCGGGGCTGATAAGCTGTCATCACGCCGTCCAGGACAATGTCTGGGGGAAATTGGATCAGCTGGCGTTCGAAGGTTCTTGCCGTGTGCTTAACCAAGGCGTTTTCGGTGATGCTCTGAACATCTTTTATTGCAAAGGATGTTGCTACAAACAGCTCGCCGTTTTTTTCTGTCAGGATGACGCCCCCGCTGGCGTGAAGGGTATGCATAAGCCTCTGAAGCGTCTCATAGGCCAATGTTTCAAGCTCCAGATGAGAGGAGAGCATTTCTGAGAGAAGCTGCAGGTCGGCTTGCTTGCCCAGCACCATCGATAAAGTCCCAATCAGGCTATTGAAGGATTCGGCGCTTTCTCCCAGCTCATCTTCCGAATCGACTGTGATAGCGCAATTTTCAGGGGTGCATTCCATGCTGCTTGATTCATGATCGTGTGCTGAAAGAAATCCTTCAACATGCTTCATTTGTTTTGACAGCACTTTGATGCGCGCGCCAACAACTTTACGGGCCAGCGCGATATTCAGTATGGCCAGCAGGATGCCGGCTGCGATGCAGGCGCCAAAGAATATTGGCTGCATGGCTGTGGACTCCGGAACGCCAAAAGCCATCACGAAAAAGGGAAACAACACACCAACGGCCACGCCCAAGAGGGTCATATAAATGGCCAGGTCATTGAA
>JAAZEI010000299.1 GCA_012512355.1 Clostridiales bacterium
CCTGCGGTGGCCTGGACCGTGTCATCATGCCGTTATAGGTGACGAAAATATATTGTCCGACTTCCAGATTCATCTGTCCCTCAAAGAGGGTATCTTCCTGTACCTTTATCAATACCTCTCCCATGGGGTCATCATCGATGAGGTAGTCGCCCTCCTCAGTCACTTCAAGGATAATCCCCTGAAGCTGAAAAGTTTTTGGTGCCTCTGCCAAACCAGCGGTGCCAAAACTCACTAGCAGCACAAGCGCTGTTAAAAGTCCAATCATCTGTTTCATATAATCTCCTTCCGGGCATCAACATGCCCCTATCTATAAGACGGTCATGGACCAAAATAGTTCCATCAATGCACATCTCAGCTCTTTTAGCCTCTCTGCTTTATTATACCCAATAGCAGAAAAACCGCTTGCAAGGAGTAAAGTTAAGCACAAAAAAGGAGACAGTACTGTTTTGCCTCCTTAGTGGGTGAATGTATCAGGAAACTGCTTTGATGATAAAGTAGCTGATGGTGCAGGTTGCCCCGCCCAAGAAACTTCCCCAAATCAGGTCAACCACGGTGATAATCAATGGCCAATCCCTGATGGTAGCCAGGTTGGTCAGGTCGTAGGTGGAATAGGCAATGAGGCCAAAGAACAAACCCGGTAAAAGCGCTGCCATCCAATCATTGTTGGCCAGGGCAGAGTTGATGACAAAGTACATCATGCCCAGCACAAATATGATATAGAAAATGCCGGCTGCTGCAAAGTTAACTTTAGGCGCCATCAGATAGCTGAGATGCTTTGAATACAAAGCCCTGGAAATAAAAGCGAGCCAGATGATATCGAGTACCAGGAAAACACCAAGGGTAATGAGGAAATTGCGGATTTCATTCCAGCCGAATTGCAAGCTCATGAGAGGTCCTCCTTATTTTTTGGGCGGCAGTGGGAAGAAGATGCTGGTCTTCCTGGCATACTCGGCATAGCCGGGCTTGTCTTTCATGGCTTTTTCAAGCATTGGTACCCCAGACAGGAATAAAAGCAGCAGGGTGATGGTGATGGGGCTGATGAGCGCCAAAAAGGATACGCCGCCTGAGAAGGCGATCAGCACAAGACCCCACCAGATGACTGTCTCTCCAAAGTAATTGGGGTGACGGGTGTAGCGCCACAGGCCCTGATCCATAATTTTTCCTTTGTTTTCCGGGTCGCTTTTAAACTGCTTCAGTTGGCTGTCGCCCAGGCTTTCAAAGAGGAAACCGATTCCAAACAACCCAAGCCCGATGAAAAAGAGCGGGAGGTTGGGCGCGATATTTGCCTTGTGGGGCAAAATGACGGGCAGGACAATCATAAACTGGAAAAGTGCCTGCAGCATATAAATCTGGAAAAATGCCCGCAAAAGAAAGAGTTTTTTCCAATTATTGCGGAAGTTCACATAGCGGAAATCCTCCGGCTTGCCGGCATTGCGTAAAAACAGGTGATGGGACAGGCGCATGCCCCAAAAGGAAATAAGGATCGTCATCACAATTCTGGAAAACGGGAAGACAGGCAGGTTTCGAAGGACAGAGAACCAGCTGACGATGACAAAGCCCATCCCCCAGGCGATGTCTACCAGACCATTGTTCTTTTTGATGGTGCCG
>JAAZEI010000300.1 GCA_012512355.1 Clostridiales bacterium
GTGTATCACCATCGGCATAGCCACCTGCCGCATCGGTGGGGCCATCGGTTCCGTCACTGCCCAGGGAGAAGATGGCAGTATTGGGCAGGCCCGCGATGCCCGCGGCGGCAGAAAGGGCCAATTCCTGATTGCGGCCGCCTTTGCCCTCGCCAGTGAGGCGGACCACCGTTTCGCCTCCGGCGATGAAGCAGAGGCTCTTATCGCTGTCCTGGTGATACTGCGCGATGGAAGCCAGGAAACTGCCCGCCTCCCTTGCCTGGCAAGAGAGGCTGGCGGTGAGAATGCAAGGCTCATAGCCCAGATTTCTCGCTTCCTGTGCCGCGGCAGTACACAGACCCCTGACGCTGCCCGTGACCAGGCTCTGGACATTGTGAAGTTCTTTTGGTGTCTCATTACCCAGCAGATACTGGGCATCCTGGGATAAAATCAACTGATATTTTCCCGCGATTCTCAGGGCATCCTCCTTTGAACTGCTGTCGGGATAGGCAGGCCCTGAGGCGATCATATCAAGGGGGTCACCTATAATATCTGACAGTATCACGGAATATACTAAAGCCGGCTCACAGATTTTTGCGAAGCGGCCGCCCTTGACGGCGCTCAGCCGTTTGCGGATGGTGTTGATTTCTACGATATCGGCGCCTGATTTCAGGAGCTGGTCGGTAATGGACTGCAGTTCAAGCACGGGAATCAGGGGCTGTTCAAACAAGGCCGAACCACCGCCTGATATCAGCAGCAGCACGCTATCTTGCGGGGTCAAATTTTCAACCATTTTCATGGCTTCCAGGGTATGTTCAAAAGAGTTCTTGTCAGGCACGGGATGCCCGGCTTCACGCAGCAGCAGGTGGCCCAGCGGCCCCATGACATGGTCATACTTGGTAATGACAATTCCGCTGTCGATGCGCTGCCCCAGTGTTTTGTAAGCGCTTTTTGCCATTTGCCAGGCAGCCTTGCCAAAAGCTACCAGGATGATTCTTCCCTCCGAGTGAAAGTGAATATCATCAAGCGCCGCTTTGACTGCCGTATCTGGCAAAGCGGATAGAAGTGCGCTTTGCATAATACGGTCCGCGTCTTGTCTGATGCTCATAAATAATCTCCTTATAAAAGGCAGGGATACGCTCAGCATATCCCTGCCTGATTGTGCTGTCAACCCATGATGGATTGAGTATTACAGAAACAGTGATACCAGAATCACGTTGATGATGCCGGCGATTCCCACCAGCAGGGTGCCCAGGGTCTGTGTGCGGTAGCCGTCTTTGACTTCCATGCTGCCAAAGTTGGTGACAACCCAGAAATAGCTGTCATTGGCATGAGATACTGTCATGGCGCCGGCGCCGATGGCAACGACAGTCAGGGCGATGGAGAGGGGCGAGGTAAAGCCGATGGTCGCCATCAGAGGAGCCAGAATGCCTGCAGATGTGGTAATGGCCACGGTTGAACTTCCCTGGGCGGTCTTGAGGATGGCGGCCAGCAGGAAGGGGAAGAAGAAGCCAAGGGATGAAAGTGCTGTCGAATTTTGCGTGATATAGTTGACCATATCCGTGCTGGCAATCACTTTGCCCAGTACGCCGCCGGCTGCGGTAACAAATAAAATCGGGCCCACCACACGCAGGGTGCTGTCGGTGAGGGCATAAAAATCTTTCAGCTTGCCTGAGGAGGACAGCAGGATAACGCCCAAAATGACGCCAACCGCTAATGCGATGATGGGGGTACCCAGGAAAGTGATAAGGGAGAAACTGACACCTGCCATTGTAAAAGCGGAGCTGATGGCCATCAGCAAAATGGGGATGAGAATGGGAGAGAACGACATGAAGGTGCCGGGCAGGGTGCCATAGCCCGCGACCAGCTCTTCGTAAGTTTGAGTCAGGACACCGTCATCCGCTGCAAGCTCGTCCTTTGATTTGACCCTCTTGCCAATAAACAGCGCGAAAAAATAGCTGACGATGAGGGGCAGGATGGAGCACAAGACGCCAATGCCAATAATCAAAAGAAGGTTAACCGGCTGTCCGGCGCCTTCAAACAGGGTGTTGGCGGCCGCGATGGGGCCGGGTGTCGGTGGGATAAAGCAATGCGCGATGTAAAGGCCCATGGACAATGCCACGGTAGATGCCACTGAAGAGCGGCCTGTGCGTTTGACCAGGGCGCGTCTGATGGGGTCGAGGATAACAAAGCCGCTGTCGCAGAATACAGGGATGGAGACAATCCAGCCCATGATGAGCATCGCCGCTTCGGGGTGATTCTTGCCGACAACTTTGACCACGGTATCGGCCATTTTAAGGGCAGCGCCAGTTTTTTCAAGCAGGGTGCCGACCAGCGCGCCCAAAATGATGACGATGCCGATGCTTGTAAAGGTACCCGAAAAACCTTGACCGATGATGACGGGAATCTTTACCAGTTCAATGCCGCCCACCAGGGCCAGCAGCAGGGATACCAGCATCAGGGAGAGAAAAGCGTGAACCTTGAACTTGGAGATCAACACGATCATCAGGACGATAGCAATCACAAAAGCGACCAACATCGGAATACCAGTCATAGCACAACCTCCTATTTTGGGATGGAATGGCCGAGAAATCATGATGATAGAAGCGTCTGGGTCTATCTTTTATGGTCTTGTCTTATTGGACGCGTTCTACTTTTTTAACTCCAGGGCATCCGTCCATTCATTGTGCTCATTATAGACAGGCGAACAATATCTGTCTACAATACTGTGTAACAAATGAACATGTTACAGGTACCATTGGTTAACGCTTTTTAGGCCAAATGCGGTGGAAAAACAGGGGCTGTGCTCTATGCTCTGTAACAAAGCATAGGCAAA
>JAAZEI010000301.1 GCA_012512355.1 Clostridiales bacterium
GTATCATAGCGCAGGATGCCGGCCACAGCCCGCAAGGTGGTGGTTTTTCCCGCGCCATTTTTTCCGATAAATCCGTAGATATCGCCGGCCTCAACCGTCAGGCTTAAATCATCCACCGCTTTGACCGAGCCCGAATAGATCTTGCTAAATCCTTTGATTCTCAGAATACTCATGTCATGCCAGCCTTAATCATCTTTTTTTATCATAGTCGATTCGATGTAGACGACCTTGTTATCCAGGGGATAGGAGAAAGAAGAGGCTGTGACGGCATCTCCGCGGGCTAAAAGGAGGGCCAGTTCAATGATTGCCTGTGCCTGTGCCTGGGCATTGTTTTGTACTGTGCCGTATAAAGCACCCTGTGCCATCATATCAAGGGCTGCGGCTGTGGCATCCACGCCAATGACAGGAATGGTCAGACCACCGCCAAAATAACCGGCAGCCTTCAGCGCGTCGATCGCGCCCAGGGCCATATCATCATTGTTTGAAAGAACACATTCGATGCGCTTACCCAGACTATTGATTAACATCGCCATGCGTTCCTGCCCCTGTGCCTTTTCCCAGTTGGCAGACTCTTCAGCCAATTTTTCTGCCCGAAAGCCTTCTTCGTTGAGTGCTTTTTGTGAAGCAGAGCTTCGCAGTTCACTATCCTGATGTCCCGCTTCACCCCGCAGGAGAACATACTGAATGATGCCATCGCCGTTTAAATCCTGTTCAGGGTGCAAATCGAAGTATTCCAGCGCCAGCTTTGCCTGCAGTTTTCCCTGCTGTCTGGGGTCGATTCCTACATAATAGGCTTTTTCCCAGGTGTCGAGGTCTTCACGCAGGGGTTCCCGGTTAAAAAGGATGATGGGTATATCGTGCGTTTTTGCAAGCTCGATGATGTAGACAGCGCTTGTTCTGTCCACTGGGTTGACCGCTAGAATGTCAATGTCTGAGCGAATCAATTGCTGTATTTGGTCGTTCTGACGGTTTTGATCTCCGCCAGCCGATAGGATTTCCAGATCTGCTGCACCTCCCGCTTCCAGACGCAGTTCGCTCAACATGCTAAGAATGAACGTATCGCCGCCCGCATAAAGGCAGATGCCAATGCGGGTTTTTTGCGCTCTTCCCGCCAAAGGCAAACACAAGAAGCACAGCAGGAACACCAGGATTCGTTTCATGTCTTTTATCCTCCTTCCTCAGTGCAGCAGCGGAAACATGAGTTTGACATTGGCTGCATCATAGAGCGTTTGCGCGGTCACCAGACGCATTGGGATTTTGTACAGGAAGGGCTTGAACAACTCAAGCTGAATGTCATCCAGCAGGCCTCCTGCGATATATCCCATCGCATAGGGGTCCTCGGCTACGATGCCTTCCAGTACACCATCTTCCATTAATCCTACCCTCAAATCTTCGGCATTAAAGCCATAAATGGAGGGACCATCTTTTTGACGCAGTCTGGTGATTCTAGAAAGCGCGCTTTGTGAAAGCGCAATAAGTACAGAAGAATGATCAAGAAGCTCTTTGTTTATCTGCTGATAGGAATAGACATGAAAACTCTGATTGCCGAGTCTGCTGGACAGTCCTTTGAGGCGAAGCAGCTGTATCGGGTCTCCCTCATCTGCCAGGATGCTCAACGTGCTGTCAGGCAAAAGCTTCGCCGCCAGGTAATCTCCGGCCATTTTCCCCCCGCCTTCTTCATCGGGCACAATGGAGGCTTCGCCTCTAATATCCTGTCCCAGGATCACCAGAGGAATATTCTTTTGGTGAAGGGCTGCGATATAGTCTGTCGGGTTATCACTCAGCAAGTAGATGACACTCAGGCCATGGTCGAAAGATCCTGAGTCGTTCAGGTTTATGTCATCAAGGCGCTCAACGCTCAGGTGCCCATTTCTTTCTTGCAGGGCTTCCTGCAGCCCTTTTCGAAGCTGCATCAGATAAGTTCCGGTATCTCTTTCTACCAATAAAAGTGCTCGGGGAATGGCAGAAGGCTTCTGATTATTCTCCGTGGCGCTGCCAAAGCCCCAGATGATTAAAAACGCGGTCAGAAGCAGGCATAAAACAGACAGCATGATTACGCGCTTCATGAGTTTTCACCTCCCAAATTCAGCGGCAGACGGATCATAATCACTGTGCCCACATCTTCTTCGCTGTGAATGGTCAGACCATAACGCTTTCCGCAGGTGAGCTGTATGCGCTCGTGAACGTTTTTAAGACCGATGCCGCTGGTTCCCGCAGGGGAAGTCAGCAGGTTCAGCGTTTTCTCAGGAGGTATACCAACGCCGTCATCAGACACCTCAAAATATAGGAAATTGTCATCCTGACATGTTTTCACCTGGATGGTTAATTGCCTGTCAGCCAGTTCGTCCATGGCATGGTTGATGGCATTTTCAACCAAGGGCTGTACAATCAGCTTGATTGTATGCAGGTTTCTGAGCTCTTCTTCACAGGAGATTGAATAGACGAATTTATCTTTGAAGCGCATTTGCTGAATAATCAGGTAGTTGCGCACATGCTCAAGCTCCTCATACACAAGGATGACATTGCGTCCTTTTGAAATGGAAATACGAAAGAGTTTGGCCAAAGCCGAGACCATCATCACAGCCTGGGCGCTGCGGCCTCTTTCCTCCATCCAGATGATGGAATCAAGCGTGTTGTATAAAAAGTGAGGATTAATCTGTGCCTGTAGGGCATTGAGTTCATGCAGACGTTTGACTTCCTGCTCGGCGACGATTTGGTCCATCAATTGGCGAATGCGCCAAAGCATATGATTAAAAGCACTGGAAACATTGCGAATCTCGCGAAAACCATGTTCGCTGACACTGGCGTTGAGGTCACCGGCTTCCACCAGCCGCATCCTTTTTTCAAGAGAGCGTATAGGGCGCGTGACAAGATAAGCCATCAGCGCGGCAGCGGCCAGGCTGACGAGGGCGGCGGAGATCAGCACGATGGCGGTAGTTTTTATAAACGCGCTTTGCAATGTGAGGATTTCATCCCCATATGCCACACCCACCAGCCGCCAGCGTGTCTGATTGACTGTGGTCACGATCAGCGTACGGTCGCGTTTAAGCGCTTTGTCCTGTGTGATACCCAGTGTTGCAGAAAGCACGGCCTCCCTGTCTTCCTTGAGCAAACCGCTTGAAATCAGCGGAAGCTTAGGATGGGTAACGAGGGTTCCTTCTGCATCCATCAGGTAGACATAGCCGCTTTGTCCCAGGGTGATGCCGTTGGCAATTTGGCTGAAGGAGAGATAGTCGATATCCATTAAAAGAACACCATTTTTTGGCTGCCCATTTTGAGTGTAGGAGACACTGCGGCTTGCGGAGATGACATAGCTTCGCTTGTTTTGGAACAGTTCCTGAACATGGGGAAGACTGAAATAGCTCACCGTACCCTCCCAGAGCAAAGCACTCTTGAACCAATCAGAAACTCTCACCCGCAGGGGCGAGATTCGCAGCTGACCTTCGGTGCTGTAAGCGAGGCTGCCATCTTCCAGGAAGAAAGAGAAAGCGGTGATATCGGACCGACTGGATTTGATAAAAAAGAGCTTTTCCTGCCAGCTGCTGTCATCCGTATCCAGTTCACGAGGCAAGAGGCCTGTGGCATAATGCAGGGCGCTTAGCGTGGAATCAATATAAATATCAACACTGCTTAGGCCCTGTAGGACTGTTTCTTTGGTGCGCTCGACTGCGCTGGCGCGCAACATATCCGAAACACGGGGGACCACAAGCAGCAGCACAAATAAAAGCACAATCGCCACCAGCAGCAAAAAGGCTGAAGTCAATACACTCTGCAGGCTGAAACTGCGGTTCTTTCCTGGGCTCATGCACTATCACCGCTTTTTTTTCTGGCCTGGCTGGGTGGAAAACCAAAATGTTTTTTAAAGCAATAGCTGAAGTAGCTGGGTTCAGGCAAGCCTACTTCATGCGCAACGCGGGCTGTGGGCATATCACCGGTTGATAATAGGTTGAGGGCTTTGTTCATGCGCAGCTCGGTTAAGTATTGATGAAATGTTTTTTTGGTTTCTTTTTTAAACGTAGAGCTGAAATATGATGGGCTGACATGCAGGTGCTGGCAAAGGTCTTCCAGAGACAGGTTTTCTCTGGTGTAGTGTTTGCCAAGGTAAATCTGTGCATCGCTTGCAATCAGTCTGCCGGATGATTGACGGCTTTCATCCACTGAAATAATCAATTTTTCCATTAACTTGATGAATATTTCCAGGGCATCGTCAACTGGGATGACAGCTCCGAGAATCGCACGGGAAATGCTGTCAAATTCCTCATCAAATAGCTTTCTATCCAGGGACATATCAGGCAGAATGCGTAAAAAGCCCATAAACAGCTCCATCAAATAGGTTTGATAGGTTTTTGGTGCAGGCTGGCCTCTGCGGCACTTGCTGATGATGTTATGGAGAACTTCTGTTGCCTTTTGAGTATCTCCAACTTTGATGAAGTTTGAGAGTTTGCGAAGCTGGAATTCATCCATGATTAAATCTGTGCTGCTGCCCCGCTCAACATCCTTGATGCAAAGGCTGTGTTCAGTGCCTGACAGCAGGCTGTGCTCCATGGCACTCATCGCCTGGCGCGCGGCAGCAGGCAGGGTAGAAAGCTTTTTGCAGGAGGTTGAGACACCGATATGCAGTTGGCACTGCAAATAGTATTGCGTTGTCTTTCTGGCTTCTTCGATATGGTTCATAACGTCAGAGAAGTGCTCCTGCGTATCGTCCTGCAGCAGCAAAAGCGCCGCCATGGCGCCGTTGTATCGAAAAACAAAGCATTCTCCATAGTTTGTGAGCACTTCATCCATGATGTTGGAAACAGCAAAGGGCAAAAGTTCAGGATCGCTTATTTTCTCTTCCCCTGTTTCATCGCCGATATGGGCCATTAGTACAGCATAGGCAGGGGCTTTGAGGTTGTCTTCATAGCGCTGTGCATGGCGAAGCGCATCTTCCGGGCTGATGCCGCCATTTAATAAAGCTGACATCAGTGATTCACGCAGGAGGGGAAGACTGGATTTAAATCTCTGTTTTAAACCCTGCACATCCGCTCGCTCCCGCGCAGCCTCGTCAAGGCTTAGCTTGGCCTCCTTGAGCATTTGGACAAATTCTTTGGCTGAAATGGGCTTGAGCAGGTAGCCTAGGACCTTGACTTCAATCGCCTGCCTGGCGTACTCAAACTCATCATAACCCGAGAGCACAATAAACTGTGTGGTGGGGAGGCTCGCACGTACCTGGCGGCACATGGACAGGCCGTTCATCAGCGGCATGCGGATATCAGTGATAATCAGATCCGGTGCCAGGCTCTCAGCCAGCTGAAGGCCTATCAAGCCATTGGCGGCTTCGCCGACTACTTCAAAGCCCAGGCTTTCAAAGTCAACGACCTCTCGCAGGCCCTCACGGATTTCTGATTCATCATCTACCAGCATCAGCTTATACATGTTTAGGCCTCTCTTTCGGATTGTCTGTACACGAATGATTCTTCCAATACAGTATATCAGCAATCATCTCTTTTTTTCCACAAAAAAAGGCCATTTAAAACTAAATGGCCACAAAAGGATGAGGTTCATTGCTATTGGGGCAGGTTCCATACTTTGAGCAGCTTGTGCATCCAGGCATATACATCCATGCCGTACACTTCCTGCAGGCTGTCAGGTGAAAGGGCAATGCTGCTGGGCCCCTGATTAATCATCCGGCCATGGTTTAGCAGTACAGCGCTGTGGCCATAGCGCTTGGCCAGGCTTAAGTCATGCACGACGCTGATGACAGCACGGCCGGGCTGTTTGACCCAGCGGCTGATCAGTTCAAATA
>JAAZEI010000302.1 GCA_012512355.1 Clostridiales bacterium
AACAAATTACAAAATCCATTAAGTCATGATAATCGCATGCGAATAGTTTTTATAATGTCTCAGCAGGCATTTTTAAATTATACATATGTACAAATAGGAAAATCTCAGCTGTTGGATAACTGTTAATTGTGATTTATTTACAAGTGCTGACCATCGAATAAATCGCAGAGAACTATCACTGCAAGCTCTAAATGATTTTAGAGGTAAAAAAAGGATAGTCCTAAATACGGAATATATTAAAATTTTCACATACAGCCCTTGACACAGCGCCCTTTGAGGAATAGAATCAAGAAAAAAAGGAGAATATTTATTCATGAGTAAACTGCAAACGCGCCGTGAATTCCTCAAAACATCGGGGAAGTTTTTTGCCGGTGTTGCCCTGTCGTCCGCTGCATTGCCGCTGCTGAAAGTAGCGGCACAAACAGACGCTGTCTGCGAGCCTGTACAGCATCCTTTCCCATATGTGAAGCTTGACCCTCAAGCCACGCTTGAGCGGGGATATCAAAGCTTTTATTCTTTCGGCGGCTGCGGCATGGGTGCCTTTGATGCCATCGTTGGCCAGCTGGCCGATATCTCCGGCTATCCCTATGACCAGGTGCCGGTGCAGATGCTCGCCAGTGCTTCGGGCGGTTTTGGTGCCGGAACACTTTGTGGGTCGCTCGCCGGGGCTCTTATGGCAGTGGGCCTGATCTGTGATGCCGCAGAAGCCAAGGCAGTCACCAAGGATTTGTTCGCATGGTACCGCAAGCATCCCTTCCCCGGGTATCAGCCTGACATGAAGAACCCGACAACGGTGGCCGAGTCCATTGACTGCCTTGAATCCTGCAGCAAGTTTATGGCTGAAACTGGCCTGACGATGGCCGATGATGGACGCAAAGCCAGATGTGCGAGCGTAACGGGAGAGACAGCCGCCAAGGCCGTGGAACTCATCAATGCCCTGAGAAATCTATAAATAAAATTGGTTCGACTCTCATGATAATCATATATCTAAAATGAATACAAACTGAATACTCTGGGTTGCTGCATGCTTTTGCGCAGCAGCCTTTTTATATTTTGCGCTTTTTGTCAGCTAATTTAGCTGGGCATTTGTGCAGAATCTTTTATTCGATTTGATTTTAATTCAACCTCCTTAGATAAAAAGGTTTAAACTATCTTCCTTGGTGTTATGATATATATATAAGAGTGTGTTTGACCAAAATATACATGAGTTGCTGTTGGAACGCACTTAATAAACAACGGAGGGAAGCAAATGAACAAAGGTATGTATCTCAGAAAGATGATTTCTCTTGCGCTGATTTTGATGATGGTATTGTCCACCGGCGTGGCTGCAATCGCTTTGGATACCAGCGAAGACATTGGTACGGTGAGAAATCTGACCAATGTGACCGGCGGCAAGGATGACGAGGAAATGCTCCTGTTTGCCGAAGCTTTCGGCAAAGGGATTAACGGCACGGTCATCATGGAAAAACCCGCCGCCAACTACGGCGAAGTGATGATGAACAAACTTAACGCCGGCGAGGAATATGACTTGCTGTATGTGAGCCTGCAGGAATTATATGATATGCAGGCTGATGAGATTCTGACGGACCTGACCGACTGGGTGAAAGAATCTGCAGTCCTGGGTGACCCTGAAGTGATGCCCACGGAAGAGTGGGAACAGCTGACCATCGATGGCCGCATCTGGGGCAGCTTCAACAAAACCGAAGTACACAGAGTGCCCGCCATCAACAAAGTGATAGCCGACAAGGCAGGAGTCAACTTGGACGAAATAGAGCCGACGCTCGATGGTTATCATGATCTGTTCAAAAAACTGCAGGCAGTGGGCGGCGATAACTTTTATGCTTTCAATACCCACATCCCCGGATTGTTTGACCTGCAGCCCTGGTTTGCGGCAGTAGATCTGAAAATGGGCTTTGCAAAGCACGATGATGATTCTTTGTATGTGCCTATCGCAACAGAAGCCGCGATTCCTGTTTGGGAATGGTTTGCACAGCTTTATAAAGAAGGCTTGATGGATCCTGATGCCCTGATCAATACCACCGGCGACATGCGCAATAAGATGATGGCCGGCCAGACCGGTTTGGTCGTTGACTGGGCCGCCTGGGTTGGGCTTTACAATGTCCGCTCCGGTGAGAACTATCCTGATGTGGTCAATGTTGTTCCCCTGGGCGGTGTCAAAAACTCCAAGGGTGACTTCATGCTTTCCCGCGGTGATCCTTCTATCTGGGTGATGCCCATCAACTCTCCCAATCCCGAAGGTGCTTTCAGAGCGCTTGAGTTCATGGCAACCCAGGAGGGGGGCCAGCTCTTCTCCATCGGTATAGAGGGTCACGACTATAACATGCAGGATGGCAAAGTGGTCATGACCGAAATCGGTATCTCCCACGGCAATGACCATGGCGCTCCTGTACCCGCCAGCCATAAATATGTCAGCCCTGTTCCGCTCAATCCCGGATTTGCTGAGGCAATGGAATTCCTGCCTTACGGCTCTTTGGATATGAGCACTGACAAGTCGGGCACTTACAAGGAAATTGTCGCCAAATACGGTACAGAAATCATCATTGGCAACAAAACAGCTGCAGAGGGCATAGAAGCCATGCAGACTGAACTAAAAGAGCGCGGCGTTATTTAACGAACGTTAAGCATTAACTATTAACTTGAGACAATAAAACTGAAGGCTGGTCTGTTTTCTACACAGCAGATCGGCCTTCAGAACTATGGACAGATTGAAATGCGAAGTGAGCATAGCTATATCGACTTGGATGCTGCAAGCGCCAGGAAGAAGTTGGATAATACAATCGTTTGTGAAATGATTCTAAAAAAGGAGAGAATGCCATGAGCACAATCTCAAAAACCAGCGCCAGGGATTTGCGTAAAAAGCACAATAAGTGGCTGCGGCGCAAACTTTGGCAATACAAGGCCATCTATCTGATGGTGATTCCTGTGTTTGTTTATTTTGCAATTTTTACTTTTTATCCTTTAGGGCTGGGGCTGGTGCAGAGCTTTCAGAAGGTGAAATTGATTGGGGCTGCAAAATTTATTGGGCTGGATAATTACCGATTTGTTTTCAGTGATCCGGTCTTTATCAAATCGCTTCGCAACTCTGTGGTGGTGGGAACGGTCTCTTTGTTTATCAACCTGGCTGTCGCCATGATGCTCACTATTTCCGTCAATGAAATCCGCAACAAGGCTGCTCAGTCACTTATCCAGACCGTTACTTTTTTGCCTTATCTATTTTCCTGGACGGTGGTGGGGGGGATGTGGCTGCAGATTTTGGCACACAATGGCATGGTCAATAACCTCATGGCAACGCT
>JAAZEI010000002.1 GCA_012512355.1 Clostridiales bacterium
GTCAGCAAAAATACGATTCCAATGATGCAAATAAACAGTAAACTGCTCAAAGTATAAATAGTTTTTTTTCATCAGTTCGCTCCAGATCTTTTATTTTATTGATTGTATTTTAACATCTTTTTCAAAAAATGTAACAACAATTAAAAAATCATCGAGTATGTTCATTTAAATTCTCCCAAACATCTTGACACTATCGTTTGTTTATGGATGCTGTACGGAAGAAAGAAAGAATGTTATAATACCTTGACTTTGAAAGGAGCAAATATGCAAGAGGACAAGAAAATGATATGGAACCTGCCTAATATCCTCACGCTGCTGCGCCTGGTCTTAATACCCGTCTACTGGGTTTTTATGATGGTCAAAGACAATGAAACAGCTGCTTTGATCGTTTTCATATCTGCCTCTGTTACAGACCTTCTGGACGGTTATATTGCAAGGAAACATAATCAGGTGACGGATTGGGGTAAACTTTTTGATCCAGTGGCTGACAAGCTCATGGTGATCAGTGTGCTTTTGTCTCTTCTTTTAAAAGGTCTTATTCCTTTTGCTATCATTCTAATTGTATTTATAAAAGAAGTCATTATGATGGCAGGCGCTGCTTTTATGCTCCGCCACAAGGTGGTAGTTTACTCCAAACCAATAGGTAAAACGGCACAATTTATTACTATCATTGGGATGATTCTCACTTTCTTTCGAGAATCTTTCAAATCTCCCATCCATATCTATGTATTGTGGGTAGGAGTTGGCCTGATGCTGATTGCCTTAATATACTATAGTCTGGGCTGTCTGCGTGCTTTGAGAAATAAAACAAACAACCTTCCAACCTTTTAAGAGAATAAGGAGAAAGAATATGCTAAATCGCAGCATCCGTGAAGGTCTTACCTTTGATGATGTGCTGATGGTGCCTCGCAGGAGCGATATATTGCCCAAAGAGGTTGATGTTTCTGTTCAGCTAAGCAAAAAGGTGAAGCTTAGCATACCCCTAATATCTGCCGCTATGGATACCGTCACAGAAGCGCGCATGGGCATCGCCATGGCTCGCGAGGGCGGTGTTGGCGTCATCCACAAAAACATGAGCATGGATAAACAAGCTTCACAGGTTGATACTGTCAAACGAAGTGAGCATGGTGTCATTACAGATCCCTTTTATTTATCCCCCAATCACCTCGTCGCAGATGCCAAAGCGCTGATGGCCCGCTATCACATCAGCGGCGTCCCCATCACCAACGAGAATAATATCCTAGTAGGAATTCTAACCAACCGGGACCTGCGTTTTGAAGAAGATGACAGCCGGGCAATCGGTGAAGTGATGACGACAAAGAACCTCATCACAGCCGCTGAAGGAACAACACTCGAAGAAGCAAAAAGATTGCTTGGCACCTACCGAATTGAAAAACTTCCCATTGTGGATAAGGACTTTCATCTGCGCGGACTGATCACAATCAAAGATATTGAAAAGACGACCAAATATCCTAACTCTGCAAAGGACTTGAATGGGCGGCTGTTGTGTGCTGCAGCGGTAGGCGTATCGCAGGATATGACGGACAGGGTTCACTCCTTAGTCGCAGCAAAAGTTGATATCATATCAATTGATACGGCACACGGGCATAGTAAGTCTGTTCTGGATGCAGTAGAGCGCATCCGCACAGCATTCCCCGACATCACGATATTCGCAGGCAATGTAGCCACGGCAGCCGGCACCAGAGATCTGATTAAGGCCGGTGCAGATGTCGTCAAGGTAGGTATAGGCCCTGGCTCTATTTGCACAACCCGCGTGGTTTCGGGCATTGGCGTTCCTCAAATAACAGCCATAGCAGATTGCGCTGAAGAAGCTAATAAATATGGCATCCGGGTCATCGCCGATGGCGGCATCAAGTATTCTGGCGATATTGCCAAAGCAATTGGGGCAGGCGCATCTGCCGTGATGCTGGGCAGCTTGCTTGCAGGGACTGAAGAAAGCCCCGGTCAAAGCGAAATCTACCAGGGGCGCAGCTTCAAAGTATACCGCGGCATGGGGTCAATGGCGGCCATGGAGCAATCATACGGCAGCTCTGACCGCTATTTTCAGGAGGATGCAAAAAAACTTGTACCCGAAGGCGTTGAAGGCCGCGTACCCTTTAAAGGTGCGCTATCCGAAACGATATTTCAACTTATGGGCGGGCTCCGCAGCGCCATGGGCTATTGCGGCACGACCGGCATTGAAGATTTGAGACAGAACGCTGAATTCATTCGCATTACATCCGCCGGCCTGATCGAAAGCCATCCCCACGATATTTTCATTACAAAAGAATCTCCAAATTATTCCAGAATGGATTAATACTATTCTCAATCAACAGCTCATCAAAAAGAGGCTTGACATCACATCAAGCCTCTTTTAAATTTGTGAAAACTGTTATCTTGCGTTCTTTACCTGAGACCAAAGCGCATTATATATGGTCATGAATTCCGGCGGAATATCGTAAAAGAACTCCGCGTTATCAATCGTCTCCTGGCTTGGGTTAAGGTTTTCATTGTTCAGGTACTCTTCTCCCAATATTTCGATGGCCGGCTCGCTGGGCGTGGAATATTGAATGTATTCCTGATTCATCACGGCAATGTCAGGCCTGCTCAGAAAATTAATCAGAGCATGCGCATTTTCCGGGTTTCTGGCGGCACTGGGTATAACCATGCCATCGACCCACACATTGCTACCTTCTTTTGGTACGACATAAGCTAAGTCTTCATTAAGGTTGATGGCATATTGCGCATCCCCTGACCAAACAACGCCCATGATGGCTTCTCCTGCCACCATTTTGTCTTTGGTTTCATCCACTTGATAAGCTTTAACAATACCATCCTGTTTTTGTTTTACAAGCAAATCCTTGGCAGCATTCAGCTCAAGCGGATCACGGGTATTCATCGAATAACCCAGGTATTTAAGAGCCAATCCAAGGCTGTCCCGGATAGAGTCCAGCATAAAGATCTCACCTTTGTAGGTATCTTCAAACAGTACTTTCCAGCTGTCAATTGGTTCTTTTACTCTTGTTGTATCATACAATATGCCAACAGTCCCCCACATATAAGGAACAGAGTATTTATGGTCTGGGTCATAAGAGGGGTTTTCCAGCCAATCAAGGGTACCTTCTGCATTGGGTATCTGCGAAAAATCCAGTTCCATCAGCAGATCCTCAACAATAAGACGCTCTATAACATAATCGGAAGGAAAGATCAGGTCAAAGGCGGATGGATTTGTGCGCACCTGCACCATCATATCTTCATTGGTTGTAAAGTTCATGTAGTTGACTTTTATATCCGTCTCTTGTTCAAAAATTTTCAGAGCATCCGGATCAATATAATCTTCCCAGTTGAAAACATTAACCGTTCCTTCAGCATAACCTTGGGGCAGAAAAGAAACTACAAGCAGTGCGCATAGCACGAATGACAAAATTTTTTTCATTTGGGTTCCTCCTTAAAATTGTTCTTTATGATGACTCGGCAGTGCGCCGATTAATCAATAGAAGTAGAATCAGCAATGATACAAACATAAGCGCGCTAAGTGCGTTCATGGTAGGTTTAATGCCCTTTCTCGCTTCTGAATAAATCAAAGTAGAAAGGTTTTGTACCAGCGGGCTTGTTGTAAAGTAGCTGATGGTAAAATCGTCAAGCGAGAGTGTAAAGGCAAGCATAGCCCCTGTTATTATACCCGGTCGGACAGCAGGTAAAATAACTTTTCGCAAGGCATATCCAGGCGTTGCGCCAAGATCAAGTGCCGCTTCGTAGCTATGCTTGTTCATTTCCTTGAGTTTAGGCAGGACAGAGAGCACGACATAAGGCGTGTTGAACGTGATATGTGCCAAAAGCATGGTGAAATAACCGCGATCCATTTTCGTGAAAATAAACAAAAGCATCAAGGATATTCCTGTGACTATATCAGGCATGGTCATGGGAATGTTGCTCAGTGTCAGCATCATACTTTGGGGTTTTTTAGACATGGCGTGTATACCTATGGCAGCCATCGTACCCAGAATAGTTGAAATCAAAGATGCAAGAATCGCAATGGTGACCGTTACATATAGAGCCTGCATGATGTTAGGGCTCTGAATCAGCTGGACATACCAGCGAAAAGAAAACCCCTCCCATTTCGCCCGACTGATGCCTGCGTTGAACGACTGCAAAATAAGAACAGCAATCGGTACATATAAAAACAGGAGAATCAATGCGAGATAAGCGCGTTTTAATGTCTTCATCAGATCAGGCTGCCTCCTTCACCTTCGGGATCAACCTTTCTCAATAGGCCCAGACTGAATAAAATTAACACCATCATGATCAGACTTAAGGCACTGCCGACATTCCAGTCATCAGCGGTGAGAAAGGTGCGCTCAATCAGATCGCCAAACATCTCGGTATTCCCGCCGCCAAGTACCCTGGGAATAAAGAAGGTCGTGACAGAAGGCATAAACACCATGGTAATGCCCGAGACGATACCCGGCATGCTGATGGGAAATATAACGCGCCAAAAGGTCGTCCACTTGTTTGCCCCCAAGTCCATCGCCGCTTCTGAAAGCCTTCTGTCCTGTCGGTTGAGCGAATTATAAATCGGGAATACCATGAATGGCAAATAATTGTACACCATACCAAGCAAAACTGCTTGAGAGTTATACATCAGTTTGAGTTTGGCAAAGCCGAGACTTTGCAATAGCGTGTTGATTAAGCCATTGTCTTCGAGTAAACTCATCCAGGCGATGGTACGCAGAAGAAAATTCATCCACATCGGTATGATAAACAAGACGACGATCGTTGCTCCCAGCTTAAACTCGCGGTCCGCCATAATCAAGGCTGCGGGATAGCCCAGCAATAAAGATATACCCGTACAAAGGAAAGCCATCCACAGCGAATAAATCAAAGTGCCCACATTGACCGTTCCGCGAGCGCCCATACCAAGGGCTTCAGGATCAAACCCCTGGGCAATTAATTGAGTTTTCATGCCGCGGTTGCTGTCCCAGAAGTTGGCAAAGTTTTCAAGAGTAAATTGGCCCGCTTTGTCCGTGAATGCGTAATATGCTATCAGCACAAGCGGCAGGACAGTAAACACAACCATCCAAAGGGTATAAGGCCAGGCATAAAAAGAACGCTTCATCCCCCTGTTGCGGCGAATTGTATGAACCAGCATCGCCACAAACAAACCAAATCCAATGCCCATAAGCCAAAAACCCCAGGAGGGAATGCTTAAATTATTCATCAAGCTCTTCCTCCTCCATCGGTTTCATGATGTGGATATTAAAAGGAACGATCGACAAACCTACTTGTGATCCTTCAGGCTGCATACTCGTAGAATGTACTTTCCAGCTGAATCCGCCTGCATCTATAATCATCTCATAATGAACACCTTTAAATAAAACGCTTTTAACAGTCCCAACCAACTGTCCAACGTCTTCTCCTACGATTACGATGTCTTCGGGACGGATAAGAACATCTACCTGAGCATCTTTTGCAAAGCCAAAGTCAACACAGGTAAAATTGGTCCCGCAGAAATTTACCAGCTCATCTTTAATCATGCGTCCTCTGATGATATTGCTCTCACCAATAAAGTTGGCGATAAAGGCAGATTTAGGTTCATCATATATATGCTTGGGCGGCCCTATTTGCGCAATTCTTCCGTCCTTCATGACAACGATGGTATCAGACATCGTCAGCGCCTCTTCCTGGTCGTGTGTTACAAAAATAAAGGTAATGCCCAATCGCTGCTGCATGCGTTTGAGTTCCAGCTGCATCCCCTTGCGCAATTTTAAATCAAGGGCACCAAGGGGTTCGTCAAGCAATAAAACTTCAGGCTCATTGACCAGTGCACGGGCAATTGCGATGCGCTGCTGCTGTCCGCCAGACAGTGAATCTACACGTCTTTTCCCATATTCCTTCAGGTTGACCAAATCAAGCATCTGGGCCACCCGCTCGTTTATTTCTTCTTTTGAGCGTTTGGATACTTTTAAGCCAAAAGCTATATTTTCAAAAACATTTAGATGGGGAAACAAAGCATATTTTTGAAAAACAGTGTTGACGCGCCGCTTATAAGGCGGCAAATCAGTAATATCTTGCCCATCAAAAATTACGCTGCCGGTGGTCGGTTTTTCAAACCCGCCGATAATGCGCAGAGTCGTTGTTTTACCGCAACCCGAAGGCCCTAGCAATGTCAGGAATTCATTCTTGCGTACATACAGGTTGATGTCTTCGAGCACCACGGTGCCGTCATATTCTTTTGAAATATTTTCCAGTGTTATGAGCTTCTGTTGTTCTTGCATGGAAGCCTCCAAAAATTAAAATGATGGCGGCGTAGAAACCCAGATAAAGTTCGCACGACGCTTGCTTTGGTTGCATATATAGTGAGGTTCACTCGGATGAAGGCAGAAACTTTCTCCTGCTGATACTTTGTACCGCTTTGCCCCTACTACCAAATAAACAGTACCAGAGTAGACATACCCAAACTCCTCTCCTTCATGCGGAGGAATTTCCTGAGTTCGTCCCTGCGGTTTGAGATTGACCATGATAGGTTCGAGTTTGTTCTTTTGCGCATTGGGGACCAGCCAGGTGATTTCACCTTTCAGGACATCATCATCTTCTTTGATAAAAAGGTCATCGCGCGTAAAAACAATCTTTTCATCTGCAGTCTCTGTAAAAAAACTGCTGAGACTGCTTCCTAAACATTGCAGTAGATCTATAAGGGTAGCAATGGATGGCGATGTTAAGTTTCTTTCAACTTGAGAAATGAAGCCTTTGCTGAGCTCGGCGCGGTCAGCCAGTTCTTCCTGTGTTAAGTTGTGGGAGATACGCAGCCTGCGCAAATTTGCACCGATATCCATGACCCCTCCGACTCAAAACCCTTAATCACGTGATGCGAGTTTACTAATGCTAAACTTCAAAGCACTTTATATTAAACCATCCGAAGAATATGTTGTCAAGCGGTTGAAAAGTTTTTATGTATCATAATATATTTAAAATCTCCATTCATAGCCTTCCTGAAAGCTCTGCCAAAGAAGCTAATTGCCAATAATTAAGCAACATGCTATGCTAAATTATAAGAATATTTACAGCTTCAATATGAGGAGTAACTATGCACAATCCAGACCATTTTGAAACACTCACCATTGACGGATGCAGCCTCACACTTCGCGACTTTATTGAAGTCGCAAGATACAATAAAAAAGTCAGGGTAGCACCGACAGCGATTGAACTGATGGCGCGTTCACGGCGCGTTGTGGAAGATATCGTAAAAAGCGGAAAGCCTGCTTATGGTATTAACACTGGCTTTGGGGACTTTTCGCGGGTTTCAGTGAGCCGGGAAGACGCTAGCACCTTGCAAAACAACCTCATTCTGAGCCATTGTACCGGCATGGGCGATCCTTATCCTCAGGAAGTGGTTCGCGGCATGATGCTGCTCAGAGCCAATGCCCTTTGCAGCGGTTATTCAGGCATCAGGCCTGAAATTGTTTGTACCTTGATAGATATGCTCAATCAAGGCGTCCATCCTAACGTACCCCAAAAAGGATCTCTTGGTGCTTCAGGTGACTTAGCACCCCTATCTCACCTGGCTTTGGTCCTGCTTGGCAAAGGAGAAGCTCTGTTTGATGATCAGCTGTTAACTGGCGACCAAGCGATGCTAAAAGCCGGTCTTCCGACTTATACCCTGCTGGCAAAAGAAGGTTTGGCTTTAATCAACGGCACCCAGGCTATGTGTTCCTGCGGCGCGTTGGTCCTTCATGATGCATTGCACGCTGCAAAACTGGCTGATATCGTCGCATCCATGTCCATTGAAGCGCTGCGAGGATTAACCAGCGCCTTTGAAGAAAGGGTGCAGGCAGTTCGTCCTCAGAAAGGTCAAAAACTTGTCGCGAAAAACCTACTCAAACTATGCGAAGACAGTAAGATACTGGATATGTCATGTCGCTTGCGCGTACAGGATGCCTATACTCTGCGCTGTATCCCCCAGGTGCACGGCGCGGTGCGCGTCGCCCTTTCACACGTTCAGGATATTGTGCAGGATGAGTTGAATGCAGTAACGGATAACCCCCTCATTTTTGCTGAAGATGGGGCAGTAATTTCTGGAGGAAACTTTCACGGTGAGCCTCTGGCGATGGCCTTTGATTATCTTGGAATAGCCGCCGCGGAGCTGGCCAGCATTTCAGAACGGCGAATTGAACGCATGGTTAATCCGCAGCTCAGCGGTCTCCCTGCTTTTCTGGTTAAAAATGGCGGACTCAACTCAGGGATGATGATTGTGCAGTATGCAGCAGCATCTATGGTGTCAGAGAATAAAATATATGCCCACCCGGCCAGCGTTGACTCTATCCCCTCTTCCGCCAACCAGGAAGACCATGTCAGCATGGGAACTACAGCTGCCAGAAAAGCTAGGCTAATAATAGAGAACACACTGAGTGTTCTGGCACTAGAATTGATGTGTGCTTGCCAGGGGCTGGATTTAATAGATGAAGAGGCTTCTCCAATTCATCGTACCATCCACAGCTATGTAAGAGAATTTGTGGATTATTATGATATTGACAGAGAAATCAGGCTTGATATTAACCAAATGAACAAAATCATCCGCAGCGATGAATTGCTGCGGATGACAAAGAAAATACTCCCGGATTTTGAGTGATTTTTTAGTTTTTTGCGACTATATATCCATCTTTGATGACCGTCTTGACCAGATTTTCACCAAAGCGATAGAAAACATAGTCAAGGCTGTCACAATTCCATATTAATACATCGGCACGTTTCCCGGCTTCAAGCGTCCCCGTCTCTCTTGAAAGGCCAATTGCCGCTGCCGCATTGAGCGTCACAGCCGTCAGCACCTGTGAAGGCAGGAGACGGTAATTCCAACACGCCAAATTCATGGCGAGTTGAAGATTGTTTGAGGGGCAGCTTCCGGGATTAAAATCAGTTGCCACACAAACTGCTACACCTGCTTTGATCATATCAGCAGCTCTGGCATAAGGTTTCCCCAGATAAAATGAGGTTGCGGGCAGTAAACAGGCTATTACATTCCCTTTTTTCAAAGAAGCAATTCCCTCATCTGTTGCCGCAATCAAATGCTCAGCTGATATAGCACTTATTTCCCCGGCCAACTCGCTGCCGCCAATGGAAGTAATTTCATCAGCATGTAATTTCGCGCCAAGTCCAAGAGATTTTGCAGCACAGAGTATCTTTTTTGATTCATTTGCTGAAAATACGCCGGTTTCACAAAAAACATCACAGAAATTAGCCAACTTCTTATCCGCTACAATTGGCAGCATCTCTTGAATTAACCATTGGATATAGGCGTCTCGTCTGTCTTGATATTCCTCAGGGATGGCATGCGCACCCATAAAAGTTGAGACAATGGATATTGGCTGCAATTTATTGAGTTCTTTGGCTGTTCGCAGCTGTTTTAGCTCCGTTTGCATATCCAAGCCATAGCCGCTCTTTGCCTCGCAAGTTGTCGTGCCATGCGCCAGCATCACTTTCAAAGCAGCCAAGGCCTTCATCTGCAGCTCTTCCTGACTCGCTTTTCTTGTGGCACGAACTGTCGACAAAATACCGCCGCCTTGTGCCAAAATATCCAGATAAGGAACACCCGATAGTTTGAGCGGAAGTTCGTGTTCACGCCATCCCCCAAAAACAAGGTGGGTATGCGCATCGACTAAACCAGGGGTCACCAGCCTACCTTCTGCGTCTATCTCCTGCTGTGTCTTATAGTCCGGCTTTCCCTGTCCTATCTCAACAATTACACCATCCTGAATATATATATAAGCATTGCTGATGGTCATTACTTCGCCCTGAGCATCGCCTGCCTTTGCTGTTTTGCCTATCGGGCTTACCAAAGCACCAATATTAAATATTAACATATCCATTACTTTTCTCCCGCAAGAGCTTTCCTGACCATTTCATCCTGAGCAATATATGGCAAAGTAATACAATCAGTTTGCTCAAACTGCACATTGTATTCTTGGGCCGTTTTGATTGCATGTTCGTTCATTGCCCACGCTCTTCTGGATACACCTACCATGACATCCCAAGGAATGGCCATCTGCAGAATCATATCTACACGTTCGCTGCCATCCAGCACCATGCCAAATCCTCCATTAATGGCTTTGCCTATGCCCACTCCCCCGCCATTATGAAGAGCAGCCAAGGTCATTCCCCTGGCACAGTTGCCGGCAAAACACTGCGTCGCCATATCTGCCATAATATTAGAACCATCTTTGATATTACTGGTTTCTCTAAAAGGCGAATCTGTTCCCCCGGTATCATGATGGTCACGCCCCAGCATGATAGGTCCAATTTCTTCATCACGAACCATCTGATTGAACTTCAGCGCAATATTCATTCGACCCAGGGCATCCTGATACAGAATACGGCACTGGGTACCTACGACCAATTTATTCTTTTTTGCATCCCTCACCCATGCCCAATTATCCCGGTCCTGATAACATTTATCAGGGTCTATCATCGCCATTGCCGCCAAATCTGTCCTGTCCAGATCCTCAGGCTTGCCGCTTAGGCAGCACCACCTGAAAGGACCGTAACCATAATCAAACAGCTCAGGCCCCAGTATATCTTCGACGTAAGAAGGGAAAACAAAGCCATCCAAATCATCCTGACCGTTTTTGCATACTTTTTTTACCCCGGCATCATAAACCGCTTTTAAGAAGCTGTTCCCATAATCAAAGAAATATGTACCCGAAGCATGCATAGAGCAAATTAATTGATAATGCCGCTGCAGCGATGCATCTACCAAAGCACGAAAGGCTGCGGGATCTTTATCCAAAAGCTTTGTTCTTTCTTCAAAGCTGATTCTCTGAGGACAATAACCTCCGCCATAGGGCACATGACAGGAAGTCTGATCGCTGAGCAAATCAACCGGAATATTATTGTCCAAAAGATATTCCAACAAATCAACTACATTGCCTTGATAGGCAATGGCGTAGGGCGTCTTTTCTTTTAACTTCGCAAGGGCTGTATCTGCAGCGGTTTTGAGCGAATCAGTCTGCATGTGCACCCAACCTTGCTCATGCCTTGTTTGGATGCGCGAAGCATCCACCTCTGCAATGATAGCAACGGCTCCTGCTATTTCTGCAGCTTTACCCTGGGCACCGCTCATACCGCCCAAACCTGAAGAAACAAAGAGCTTGCCCGCCAGATTGTCCTGGTGACCAAGGCCAAGCTTCAGGCGTCCCGCGCCCATCAAGGTATTGAATGTGCCGTGGACAATACCCTGAGGACCAATATACATCCAGCCCCCCGCGGTCATTTGCCCATAATTAGCTACGCCGATGGCGGCTGCGCGGTTAAACTGTTCAATTTTATCATACATCCCAATCATGAGGGCATTGGTAGCAATCACACGCGGAGCCAGTAAGTGAGAACGAAAAAGACCCAGAGGATGACCGCTCATCATCACAAGGGTCTGATCAGATTTTAGTTCTTCCAAATATTTTTTAATGAGGCAGTATTGCATCCAGTTTTGACATACCTGACCGGTTTCACCGTAGGTGACCAATTCATAAGGATAAAGAGCTACATCAAAATCAAGATTGTTGTCAATCATTACCTGCAAAGCCCTGCCTTCTAGGCACTGGCCTTGATAAGTGCCGATAGGCTTTCCCCTTATCTGACCCTTTGGCCTGAAGCGATAACCATAGATACGGCCATGCTCGTCAAGTTCTTGAATAAATTCCTTGGCCATCACTTCATGATGTTCGCTTGGGATATAGCGCAGGGCATTGCGCACTGCCAATTCTCGGTCTGTTTCGCTAAGCTTAGCTTCACGTCTTGGAGCACGTCGAATGCCTGGCTTAAACTTCGGATATACCGGCAAAGCACCCTTGAGCCACTGAAATTCTCCCACTGTCTTATCCATTTGAAATACCCTCCGGCACATCAATTCAAGAAAACAAACGAAAGTCTCGTTAAGGGGTCAAGACTGCGCAAATGTGCAGCCTTGATATAATAAACAGCAAAGCTGTGGTCATATGGGTAGAGTAAGTTGTCATTTGTTAAGGAAGATTGTTGCCGCTTACTACAAATATCTCATACCACTCTTCACGGCTTATTTGTATCTCCGCTGCCTTCACACAATCCGCAAGTCTGCTAATATTCATCGTACCCGTCACAGGCTGCATTTTCGCAGGATGACGCAGAAGCCAAGCCATAGCGATGGTGGTGTTGCTGACATCATACTTTTTAGCAATCCTATTAATGACTGCATTTAACTCAGGAAATTTAGCGTTATCAAGGAAGGTACCTTCAAACCATCCATATTGAAAGGGGGACCAAGGCTGAATGGTAATATCATTGAGTCTGCAAAAATCCAGGACACTCCCATCCCGATTGACTGCAAGTTCATCAAGCATGTTAACATGCTGTCCTTGAGAAATCATGGTCGCATTGGTAATGCTTAACTGGAGCTGATTGGCAAGAATGGGCTGCTTGATATATTTTTGCAAGAGATTGATTTGCATAGGGTTTTGATTCGAAA
>JAAZEI010000303.1 GCA_012512355.1 Clostridiales bacterium
TAATTAGATAGTCTAACTAACTAAAGGAGAACTGTCGATGGACGCTTTTTCAAGGGAACTCAATGATTTGCTGGTGACCACCTTCTGGTCTGTGCTGAAGGTCGAGGAACAAATGCTAAAGGCTGACCGGAGCCTCAACCTTTCTATTAATGAGCTTCACTTGATTGAGTCTGTTGGAAAGGAAGAGCTGAGCGGGAAAACGATCAGTGACATTGCGCTTGATTTGGGTATTACAAGGCCCTCAGCAACGGTATCTATCAATAAACTTGTTGAAAAGGGCTATGTTAACAAGCGGAAGGATTCCACCGATGGCCGTCTGGTCTATGTCACACTGACGGATACCGGAAAGAAAGTAGACCACGTGCATAGCTATTTTCACATTCAAATGGTGCGCGAAATCTCAAAAACACTCGATGACAAGGAAAAGGACGTGCTGATGAAAGGTTTGACCAAGCTAAACGCTTTCTTTCAAATAAAAGCAGACAGAGGCGCAAACGGATGAGCTTTAGTATATCCGGAACCGGCAGCTCGCTGCCGCGTGAAATTGTCACCAACCAAAGACTGGGTTCTTTTCTGGATACCTCAGACGAATGGATAAAAAGCCGTACAGGAATACAAGAGCGCCATGTCTGCACAGAAGAAACACTCAGGGACCTGTCCGTGAATGCCGCTATTGATGCATTGGCAGATGCGGGCATTGAAGCTGCGCAGCTGGATCTCATCATTTGTTCCACCATTACCCCAGACCATTTTGTCCCTTCCCTCTCCTGCGAAGTTCAAAAAGCGATTGGCGCTCTTTGTCCGGCTTTTGATATTAATGCAGCCTGCTCGGGCTTTTTGTATGCGCTTGATATCGCGGAGGGATACTTTAAGAAAAAGAAAGACAGCAAAATCCTCATCATCTCAGCAGATGCCATGTCAAAGTTGGTGGATTGGCGTGATCGCAGCATATGTGTGCTTTTTGCCGACGGAGCAGGGGCTGTGGTCCTCACACAGGGAAATGACTTGAAGGCCATCAAGCTCACTGCCAAAGGAGACGACCAGGTAATTGCAGCCAATGGTCCGCAGGGAAATTCACCCTTTGCGGTGATGGAACCATATGACCCATTTGTCAGGATGAGCGGTCAGGAAGTCTATCGTTTTGCTGTGTCCTCCAGCGTCAGGGACTTGGCGAATGTTCTGGAGATGTCAAACCTGCAGGAAGGCGATATCGACATCGTGCTTCTTCATCAGGCAAATGCACGCATCCTGGAAGCAGTCTCTGCGCGCATGAAGATTCCACAAGATAAATTCCCGTCCAACATCGCTCATTGCGGCAACACTTCCTCAGCCAGCATTCCCATCCTACTGGATGAACTCAACCGTGCAGGCAAACTAAAACCGGGCATGATGCTGGCGATGTCCGCTTTTGGCGGTGGGCTGACCACCGGCGCCTGTATCCTCAGATGGCAGGGCACAAACTTAAGTAATCATCAATAACATATTATAAACGGAGGACATTATGACAAATTTCGAAAAGATACTTAACATCGTAGCAGAGCACAGGGACATTGATAAAAGTGCTGTAACGCCTGACACTGCCTTCAGCGAGCTTGGTCTGGATTCCCTGGATATGGTGGAACTGATTATGGCGATGGAAGAAGAGTTTAATACCACAATAGAAATGAACAATGACATCAAAACACTAGGTCAGGCAGCAGCGCTGGTTGATGAGGCTTAAAAAAAGATGATCACAACCATACTTTGTGAGATGCTCGGCATTCGCTACCCCGTTTTTCAAGGCGGCATGGCATGGGCAGCAGATGCCCATCTGGCAGCGGCAGTCAGCAACGCGGGCGGTCTTGGAATCATCGGCGCCATGAGCGCGGACTCGGCATGGCTTAAAAAGGAAATCGAAAAACTTAGAACTTTAACCGACAAACCTTTTGCGGTGAACATCATGCTGATGAGCCCTTTCGCAGATGATATAGCCTTAACGGTCATCCAGGAGAAGGTCCCGATTGTGA
>JAAZEI010000304.1 GCA_012512355.1 Clostridiales bacterium
AAATAAATTTATTTATTTCTGAATGAATACACTCTGAAACTCAGGAAGAAACAGACAAGTTAAACGAATAATCCCGTCATACTACTCTCAATCATTACTGCTTTGATGCATCGATTCTTTTCCGCCTCCGCGTTGTCTCGCTCAGTCAGCGTAGACTGCGCTACGCCTCCTTTTCTCGACTTAGCGGAGACAAAAAATCTTTCAAAGCATCGACGCATTAACTCATTCGAATAGTATCAGCCGCGGCAAGACACAAGAAATATTTCGATGTGACTTTTGCGGATCGTTCTCCTGTGTCTAATTTTCCTATGAATTTGATAAAGAGAATATAACAAAATCTAAAGAAGACAGTCTTGAGTGCAAAAAAGAAAGTCCGGCATATGCCGGACTTTCTTAAATTGTTTTGTATAGATGGCTGGCTTAATACATACCGCCCATGCCGCCGCCGGGTGCGGGCATTGCGGGTTCGGGTTCGGGGATATCGGTGATAAGGCTTTCTGTGGTGAGCATGAGCGCTGCGACACTGGCTGCATTTTGCAGGGCACTGCGGGCGACCTTTGTGGGGTCAATGATGCCGCGGTCGATCATGTCAACAAAGTCATTCTTCATCACATCGTAGCCAAAGCCTTTCTTGCCGCTGCGGACGATGGTATCTATGATAATGCTGCCTTCAATGCCGCCGTTGGCTGCAATCTGGCGAACGGGCTCTTCAAGCGCACGCAGGATGATGTTCACGCCGGTTTTTGCATCACCTTCAAATTGGTCAAGCAATTCGCGCACTTTATCAGAAACATTGAACAGGGCCACACCGCCGCCGGGTACGATGCCTTCTTCAACAGCTGCACGTGTAGCAGCCAAGGCATCTTCGATACGCAGCTTGCGTTCTTTCATTTCAACTTCAGTGGCTGCGCCAACCTGGATAACTGCTACGCCGCCAGCCAGTTTCGCCAGACGCTCCTGAAGCTTTTCTTTGTCATAATCGCTGGTTGTATCAGCAATCTGTGTTCTGATCTGGTTGATGCGGGCATGAATGTCTTCCTTCGCGCCTGCGCCATCAACGATGAGGGTATTTTCTTTATCAACACGCACGGTACGGGCTTTGCCCAGCATATCAAGCGTGGTTTCTTTCAGTTCAAGTCCAAGCTCTTCGCTGACGACCTGTCCGCCGGTCAGTGTTGCGATATCAAGCAGCATTTCCTTGCGTCTGTCACCAAAACCGGGAGCCTTGACGGCAACGCAGGTAAAGGTACCGCGAAGCTTGTTGACTACGAGTGTTGCCAGTGCTTCACCTTCAACGTCTTCTGCAATAATCAGCAGCTTTTTGCCTTGCTGCACAACCTGCTCAAGTATGGGCAGAATCTCCTGAATATTGGAAATCTTTTTGTCTGTAATGAGAATCATGGGATCTTCCAGAACAGCTTCCATCTTGTCAGAATCTGTAACCATATAAGCAGAAGCATAACCACGGTCAAACTGCATGCCTTCAACGGTTGTCAGTTCGGTCTTCATGGTCTTGCTCTCTTCGACGGTGATAACGCCATCATTGCCCACGATGGACATAGCGTCTGAAATCAGCTTGCCCACGCTCTCGTCGCCGGCTGAGATGGAAGCGACCTGCGCGATGGCATTTTTACCGCTGATGGGGCTGGACAGCTCTTTGAGGCCTTCGACTGCTGCTTCCGTCGCGGCTTCGATTCCGCGCTTAAGCACCATGGGATTGGCGCCTGCGGCCAAATTCTTCAGTCCTTCGCGCACAATGGCCTGCGCCAGCAGTGTCGCGGTGGTTGTACCATCACCAGCCACGTCATTGGTCTTGGTGGCGACTTCTTTAATCAGCTGTGCGCCCATGTTCTCAAAAGCGTCTTCCAGCTCAATCTCTTTGGCGATTGTCACGCCGTCGTTGGTGATAGCGGGTGAACCATACTTTTTATCAAGTACCACGTTGCGGCCTTTTGGGCCAAGTGTAATTTTGACGGTATCCGCCAACATATTCAAACCTTTTTCAAGGGCCTTGCGGGCATCATCCCCGAATTTAATCTGTTTTGCCATGTTTAAAACTCCTTACTATACTATGTCTTTAGGACTCGACAACTGCTAAAATATCGCTCTGACGGACAATAATCAATTCCTGATCGTCAATCTTCACTTCAGTGCCGGCATACTTGGAATAAATGACTCTCTGACCGGTTGTAACATGCATGGTAATTTCTTTGCCATCCACATTCCCGCCGGGTCCCACAGCCACTACATCAGCCATCTGAGGCTTTTCTTTGGCAGCACCGGTTAAGATAATGCCGCTCTTTGTGGTTTCTTCACTTTCCACATTCTTGATGACTACGCGGTCACCTAAAGGTTTAACTTGCATTTTAGTTCCTCCTCAAGACTTCTCTTGGATTATTTAGCACTCTTAATAGTCGAGTGCTAATCCTGTCGTTACTATACCGCATAACTTAATGATTAGCAAGTCCTTTGAACAAATAATTTCGAAAATATATCGAATCATATTTCCAAAACCTTCTCATGCCACCCTGACCCAAAAAGCCATAATGTGGTATCATCGCTGCGGAGGGCTTATGAACATTACAAAAGCTTTGCTTACATGGTATGACGTCAACAAGAGATCCTTCGCTTTTCGTGGAACGAAGGATCCTTATGCCATATGGATATCTGAAATCATGCTCCAGCAGACCCGAACAGAATCAGCGGAGGGCTATTATATACGCTTTCTCAGGCAGTTTCCTGATGTCTTTTCTCTTGCTCAGGCGCAAGAACAGCAGGTGCTCAAAGCCTGGGAAGGCCTTGGCTACTATACGCGAGCCCGCAATCTGCATAAGACTGCCAAAATCATCGCGCAGCGGGGAGGCGAGTTTCCTGACAACGCCCAGGAGCTTCAAACGCTGCCGGGCATTGGTCCCTACACTGCAGCTGCTATTGCTTCTATTGCTTATGATCAGCCGCTTCCCGCTATGGATGGCAACCTGAGCCGCGTCATCAGCAGACTGTATGACATTCGCGAGGATATCGCCATCCCCTCAGTCAGGCGGCGATTGTTTGAGCTGGGTGAGCAGCTGATGCCAAAGCAGCGTGCAGGCGACATGAACCAGGCGCTGATGGATTTGGGCGCAACCATTTGCCTGCCCGGAACAGCGGATTGTGGCCGCTGCCCTCTCAATTCATTTTGTATTGCCTATCAGGAGGGCGAGCCAGAGCGTCTGCCTGTTCTGACAAAGAAAAAGCCGCCTAAAGAAATCAACCTCTCAGTGCTTTTGCTGCACAGTGAGGGAAGAATTTTTGTCACCAGACGCAGTGAAGCGCTGCTGCATGGGCTTTGCGTTTTTTATTTGATTGAACATATAATTGATGAACGCGATATAAACAAACACCTGCTTTCCCGTCATATCACGCCGCTGAGTATAGAAAAACTGGGGACAGCCCGGCATGTGTTTACGCACCGCTTATGGCAAATGACTATTTACTTAGTAGAACTTGCGGCACCGTCTGCGCCCATCAAAGGAGAGTGGCTGAGCCTTCCGCAGCTCAGTGAGCCTCCCTTTCCAACTGCCATGCGAGTGCCGATGGAAATGGCTGTCAGGCATCTAAGCAGACCAGCATCAGCCAACAGAATATAATCATCCTGATTAAACCAGGTCTGCCTCCAGCCTGATGCACTTGCCCACTATCTGCAAGTCGGTCATGTTGATGATTTCGCTTTCAAAGGCCTGATCATATTTTTGCAGCATGACTTGATATCTGGGCAGCAGCTTCATCATCCGAAGCATCTTGCCCTGAGGCGTCTGGATGAGCATCATGGTATCATCCTGCACGGTTGAGGCTGGCACAACCAGAACCAAATCACCCTGATGTACGCGAAAGCCGCGCATATCATCATCAGGCGCTTTGTAATAGTAGACTTTGTCTTTTGGAGCGCCCTCCACCTTGCCGTCTTTTACAGGCATCAAGCGGCTGCCCACCTCATTCATCACAGCATTATATATCGGCACATGCTGCAATACACCCGACAAAGCGTCCAGCCAAATAGAGCCGGTGATATTGACGTCTTCAGTTTTATCCTGCTGGTCGCCTGCTTTCTTTTGCCTTGCTTTGGCGATTTCTGGCATGGCGCTTTGCAAGTCAACGGTGGAGGCGATGTCATCCAGACTAAAGTCGCTTTCAAGGGGTTTCTCCATGCCCATGGTCTTTAAAATGCGTCTTGCCTGATCGTCCCTGATAATGCGGGTTCCCGCTTCTACTTCCATGAGATACCCTACGCTGACTCCTGATTTTTTGGCCACGTCCTTGTGCGCAAGACCCCTGCGTGTGCGTTCCAGCTTGATGAGATCTCCAAGTCTGCTCATTTCATATCTCCTGTGCGGCTTTTTTGATTTAGGTATTACAATAGTTATTTCTAAAGACTGGTCTTCCGGGTTTTAACCCGCTGCCCAACATTTGTCCCAAGGCCGTTTATGCCTTGGTA
>JAAZEI010000036.1 GCA_012512355.1 Clostridiales bacterium
ATTTGTAACAGCTGCAAAAAAGAATCCAACACTGCCAATCGCATTTGTCCTTATTGCGGTCGCTTTATGGGCGAACGCGTTACGCCTATCATCCCTGGCGATTCGGTTCCTCTTTATGATGACAGTGATTATCGTGCAGGAGGCGGCAGGAAACAAAAAGCAAAGTCGCACAGGCGGCAGGATAAACGCAAGCGCAAGGATGCAGGCGGCAGAGCAGCCGCCAAACGCAGGCGCAGGCAAAACTACAAAGCACCCATGATCAACTGGGCAATGATCGCCCTCATTTTGTTGATTTTCAGTTTCGTTATGGCTCTGGGGTCTTATATCTATTTAGAGGTAACACCCGGCGGTCAGCTGATATTGGCTCGCATGGGCAGAGATGCCAACGCCGATGCTTATTGGTCTCTTGGCACGGAGTATCTGGATCAGGGTTATATTGCCAGATCTATCTCTACATATGAGCAGGCCTTGAGCCTTGAGCCCCAACATCCCCAGCTCATCGATCGCCTGATGATGCTGGCTGAAGCTTATGAGGCAGCGAGCATGCAGGACGATGCGGAGGATATCTATGTGCGCATCTACAGTTCCCTGGCTCCTGATTCTCCTCTAGGCTACCGAAATGTCATCAGGCTGATGCTCCAGCAGGAGAGACTCAACGAAGCGGTTGAACTGATGAAGATTGCTGCGGAAAAAACCGGTGATGACAGTTTTGTAAAACAAAGAGCCAGTTTGGTACCGCTGGCCCCTACTGCAACAGTGTCCGCGGGGAGATATCTCATCAGCCAAACGGTGAAATTTGTCTCTCCTCAGGGCTATGATATTTATTATACAACCGGAAACGGTCCTCTGCCTGAACAGGGTATACTCTATGATGGACCCATTATGCTGGGTGAGGGCTCGCATAGTTTCAGGGCTGTTTGTATTTCAACAGCGCTGATGAGCGATGAGATGAGTGTCAAATATATCGTAACACTGCCTTCTCCGCCGGCACCCAAGGCGAACTTATCCCCTTCAGCTTACGATGGCGTGCGCAGCGTTCGCTTGCGTGACATGGAAGATGATAAAAAAGATCTCAAGAAGATAAATACCCTTTACTATACGATAGACGGCACGCCCCCCAGTATTGATTCGCCTCGCTATGTGGGAGAGCCTATCAAATTAGCCGGCGGCAGGACAAATTTGCGCGCAGTGGCCGTCAATGGCTATGGCAAGGTTTCCAATGAGCTTAACAACATTTATACCATCAACAAGGTTCCCTTTAAGCGTTATTTTAACGGTGAAGATGAGTTCAGCAAGTTTACGCTCATGAAAACAACCTATGAAGACTTCATCAAGCTATATGGGCAGCCGATTTCAGTTGAGGAGATTGTGGATGATGCAGTTTCAGGCAGCACGACTGCCGCAGAATTTGCTTTTGGATATGCCAGGTTTGTTCAAACGGATATCGGGCGTCTGATTTATTTTATAAAAACGTCTGATCCGGGTATGTCAGGGCCGCGAGGGAGCAAGGTTGGTATGGATATGACCGAAGTCACAGCACTTTTCCGTGACATGGGGCAGCTTCCAAATGACAGAGGCGACCGCGGGATATATTATGACATTGAAAATGGCCGCGCAGCTTATAAGGTAGCCTCCGATGATCCTTCCAGCGGTGAACTGACTTATCTTGCTACATTGTTTAAAGAAATTGCTTATACAAGGAATCTCGTCTATGATATTATCGGAGGTAAAGTTAATTCCATGACCCTCAGCCACATCGATAAGAAAGTATCAAATATTTTGTAGGAGTTGCATGTTATGAAAGAAGTGAAAACGCCCAAAAAGCCACTCATATTCTATTACGGAATCGCGCTTTTGGCGCTGCTGCTGTTGAATATGTTTGTTTTCCCTCTCCTGATGAAGGAGCCGATGAAGGAAGTCAGTTATAAATATTTTATTGACCAGGTAGATGCGGGATTGGTTGAAATTGTCCAAATAGAAGACAATCGCATCCTGTTCAAAGAAAGAGGCGATGAAAAGCTCATCTATGAAACAGGTATCATCTATGACCCGGATTTGGTGCAGCGTTTGTCTGATAGCAAGGTAGATTTTCTCTCTCCCATCGTAAAAGAAGCATCCCCTATTGTCAGCTTTTTTTTGACATGGGTGGTGCCCATTGCGCTTTTTGTGCTGTTGGGGCAGTATTTGTCGAAAAACCTCATGCAGCGAATGGGCGGCACCAATGCTATGCAGCTTGGGAAAAGCAACGCAAAAATATATATCGAATCAAAAACAGGGATCAAATTTGAAGATGTGGCCGGTCAGGATGAAGCCAAGGAAGCTCTTCATGAGATTGTAGACTTTTTGCATAATCCGGGAAAATATACTGAAATTGGTGCCATCATGCCCAAAGGCGCATTGCTTGTAGGACCCCCGGGAACTGGTAAAACCCTGTTGGCAAAGGCTGTTGCCGGGGAAGCCAGCGTGCCTTTCTTTTCGATATCTGGTTCAGAATTTGTTGAAATGTTTGTGGGGATGGGTGCGGCCAAGGTGCGTGACTTATTCAAACAAGCTGGAGAAAAGGCACCTTGCATTGTGTTTATTGATGAAATCGATACCATTGGCAAGCGCAGAGATAACAATGGCATGCCCGGCAGCAACGACGAGCGCGAACAAACCCTCAACCAGCTGCTCAGTGAGATGGATGGTTTTGATGGCAGGCTGGGTGTAGTGATTCTCGCTGCCACCAACAGGCCCGAGGTGCTTGACCCTGCCCTGCTTCGTCCCGGTCGTTTTGATCGCCGTATTCCTGTAGAATTGCCTGACCTGACGGGTCGTATTGCTATTTTAAAAGTTCATATTAAAAAGGTAAAAACGCAGCCTAACCTCAATCTGGAGTCTGTCGCCAGGACTGCTGCCGGCGCATCCGGCGCGGATCTTGCCAATATCGTCAATGAAGCCGCTCTGCTTGCAGTCCGCGAAGGCCGCAAAACTGTTACACAGGAAGATTTGGAAGAGAGTGTAGAGATCGTGATTGCGGGGGCGCAGCAGAAAAGCAGAGTCCTATCTGATAAAGAGAAGAAAATTGTGGCCTACCATGAAATTGGCCATGCCCTGGTGGCGGCAAGCCAGACCCATTCAGCCCCTGTACACAAGATTACAATTATTCCCCGCACTTCAGGGGCTCTGGGTTATACCATGCAAGTGGATCAGGATGAACATTTCCTGGTAAGCCGCGAAGAAATTGAGAATAAAATCGCAACCCTGACAGGCGGAAGAAGTGCTGAAGAGCTGGTATTTGGCTCCATTACAACAGGAGCTTCCAATGACATAGAACAAGCAACAAAGCTTGCCCGGTCGATGATTGTCCGTTATGGCATGACGGATGAATTTGGCATGGTAACTTTCGAGCAAGGCAGCGGCCAGTATCTAGGCGGCGGTGGTATGAGGGACTGTTCCAACGATACCAGTTCAAAAATCGATGCCATGACAGTGGCCATCGTCAACCGCCAGCATGAAAAAGCCCGTCAGATTCTTACCGAAAAAATGTCAATTTTGCATGCCCTCGCGGAAAAACTTTATGAGGCTGAGACAGTGACCGGCGATGAGTTTATGCAAGTGCTGGAAGATCAGGAATCTTTGTGCAGACTTCCAAATGAGATCTCCAAAATTGCTGAGGACGATTTTATTCACACGGACATACAGCTTCCTCAGCTGGGTAAACAGGCAGAAGAACCTCAAGAGGAAAACCATAAAAAAGCAGAAAATTCAACAAACCCTCTGCCCACAAACTAAGGATGGAGTTCTCTATTAAATATATACCAATGCCAGTATCAAAATAGCGAGAAGTTAAATGCCGAGTTATAGAAAGTGGAAAAATGAGCTGAATATCTTATTTGCTCAGTGCGAATAGAAAGGAATGATTAAGTGAGTCTCTTTAAAAATAGAAGATTGAAAGTTGAAGCCCAGGAGGCGCAGTTTTTTGAGGAAAGTGTCAGAGAGCAGGCTAAGCTGAATCTGGATGAGCTTTATACGAGGCTCCAAACAAGTGAGG
>JAAZEI010000305.1 GCA_012512355.1 Clostridiales bacterium
GTGCCTGGTGTACAAACTTTGATTTAAAGAAGTATTCATTTTATTATATTGAATCAAATGAGGGGGCCGAGTTGATTCGGCCCCCTGAAAGAATCTTTTAGGCGAAATCAGTTGCCGGCAATGCCTTGTACCTTGACAAAGGTCCAGCTGCCATCAGTATTTTCAGTTGCTTTGATAAAAGCCTGGTCGCGCTTGGCATCGCCATTTTCATCAAATGCAATCGCGCCTGTGACGCCATCGTATGTAACCTCGCTGACGACCTCGGCAATGTCCTGACGATCGCTTGAGTCCGCTGCTTTGAGTGTTTCGAGGGCAACCATATAACCATCAAAACCCAGAGCTGTGACTGCAGCAACGATATCATTGCCGCCGTTATTGGCTAGCTGATCGGGATTGGCGTTTAGCCATTCTTTAATGCCTGCCACGAATTCGGCGGCTTTCCCGGAGGTATCGCCTTCATCAAAGAATGTGGAGACATTGACATTGATTTCGGTGCCTTTTGCAGCGTCCAGGATAACTGAGCTATCCCAGGTATCGCCGGCAAGAATCGGAACAGATAAACCAGCTGAAGCTGCCTGGGTAATGATTTGTGCTGCATAGGTGGTGGAGGTGGGGGAGAAAATAACATCCGCACCTTCGTTTTTGGCCTTTGTCAGATAGGCTGTAAAATCGCTTGTGCCTTCCGGGAAGGTTTCGCCAAGAACGGTGCCGCCGCTGGCTTCAAACGCAGAAGAAAAGTAATTGACAAGACCGACATCATAATCATTGCCCAGCTGTGCCAGGGTGTAAGCCTTTTTTGCACCAAGCTCTTCAACTGCGAATTCTGCAAGCACTGTTCCTTGGAAGGGATCAAGGTAGCAAATACGATAGTAAAGAGGATTGCCAAGCGTGACCTGCGGGTTAGTGGCTGAGATAGCAATGGCAACCAGTCCGGATTGCGCAAAGATATCGGCGGCCGCAATGGATACGGATGAACCGTAGGAGCCCAGTACGATAGAGGCGCCTTCGCTGACCAGCTGCTGTGCCGCAGAAGGTGCTTTATCATTTGAAGACTGATTGTCTACTTCTACGAGTTTGACATCATACACACCATCTGACAGTTCGACTGTGGGGTACAGTGAATGCGCGTAGCGAACACCGAGCGTTTCCTGTTTGCCGCCGGCACCGTTGTCACCGCTGGCAGGTTCATAGATTCCAACAACAATGGTTCCCTTGGTTGGAGAAGACTCACCCAGAGCAAGGGCAGGCAGAGCCAGGATAAGCACCAGTGTGATTGCAAGTAGTTTTCTCATGTGATAAGCCTCCTTTATTGATTGATTTAGTTTAACGCTGACAAGTGGAAAATGCAAGATTTATTTACTCAAAATTCATTTTAAACTGATTAAAGCCTGAATAAATACAATCGTAAGACAACTAGTATGTGTTTTTGTATTGAGAGCTGCGAATATAACAAAACATACATTGCTGGAGGATGCCTGCATGAGGTCCCAGGTACTCGGCGGGGGATTGACCGTCATAGTGCTTGTCGATGACACGGTTTATCCAGACATCGCGCGGAAAAGCCTTTGTGCGTGCGTAGGCAAAGAGCATGACACAGTCTGCCACCTTGATTCCTACACCAGGGAAACGCAAAAGAGCCTCCTTAAGTTCCGGGTCTGAAAGTCTCCCAAAATCGTCCAAATCAGCCTGTCTGGAGGCAACCATCCTGGCTGTTTTTAGGATATAGTTACTCCGATAGCCCAAAGAACAGGTATTGAGTTCTTCAATTGAAGAAGCGGCAATCGCTTCAGGTGTGGGAAAAGCAAAAAGATCATCACCTATAGGTTCACCAAAACGGCGCGACAGCGCTTCCACACAGCCTTTGATCGCAGGGATGTTTTTGCGCTGGCTGATAATAAAACTGATGAGACATTCCCAGGGTTCCTGCTGTAAAATGCGCAGACCCTTGGTGTGGCGCAGTGCTTCCTGCAAAAATGCATCATCAGGAGGAGCAGCTTTCATAATAGACAGATAATCCCTGTCCATATCAAAATAATCATGCCAGATTTCTTGATAGCTCTTTTCATCGCAATCCAGCAAAAAGCGGTCATTATCTAAAGTTTGTATCATCAGATGTGTTTGTCTTGCAATGATGCTGTAATGGATTTCATCAATTTTTTGAAAACGAAAACACTGACCGCTGTTGGCGGTGAGCGCTATATCAAAGTTTGGAATAGTAAGCTCCATCACCATCATCTCCTGTGTTATTACGACACTGATCTCTGAGAAATGCTAAGGAAGTTTCAAAGATGCCGAGCGCCTGTCACTGCTTTGCAATGAGTTGTTACCTATGCTATACTTGCAAATCAAGATGTGTCAAGGAGGCAGGTTGTTGATGGACAGCTACAAGCTCGTCATGAAGGGCGATCGCGCCCTTAGCGGCGAAACCTATGTGTCCGGTGGCAAGAATACTTCTCTTGCTGTGATTCCCGCAACTCTGCTTTGTTCTGATGTTTGTGTTATTGAAAATTTACCGGATATTGAAGACGTAAGGGTGCTTCATCGCATTCTTGATCAGCTTGGTGCAAAAGTAGAATTTGATACAAAAGCCAATCGAATGGTTATTGATCCCCGAAGCGTTGATTCTTCTATGGTTCCTTTTGCATTTTCACAGCAAATGAGGGCCAGCTATTATTTGATGGGTGCTCTTCTTGGCCGATTTGGTGAAGCGCAGGTTGGTTATCCCGGCGGCTGCGACATAGGCTCACGTCCCATTGACCAGCACATTAAAGGGTTCAATGCACTTGGTGCCAATATATCTGAGTATGGCGGCATGATGGACCTTAAAGGAGAACTCA
>JAAZEI010000306.1 GCA_012512355.1 Clostridiales bacterium
CAGGCAGGATGGGAAATCTGCGCGAGTTAAAATCTCTGCAAATTCGTCAGGAAGAGCTGAATGTGAGCCTTGAAGCGATCCAAAAAGAAAAGATCATTTGGGAGGGTGAGAAAAGCAGAGTGGCGAAAGGCCTTGTTTCTGTTCATCAGATTCTTAATAAGACCTTGACTGATTTGGAGGAAGTCACCGATTTTATAGGCGCAGATCTGATTGAAAGTTCATCGCAAGACGGGTCATTGCCTGAAGTAAACACTGAGGTGGCTTCAGCTGCACCTGTAGCTACATCAAAGCCTGTATTGACAGAACCGAAAAATTCCGTCATCGATGCAGAAAAATTACCGAGTACAGCTATCCCAAGTCAGAAGGTCGAGACTGTGAATGGTACTTCTGCTCCTACGAATGCGCCCAAAACTTCCTCACCCCAGCCTTCCCAGTTCACCTCGCCTATTCCCAAAAACAATAAAGATTGAAAAGACTCAAAGATAAATTCCCTGCATCGATGGGTGAATGCAGGGAATGAAATAAACCACTTATGAGTTAGTTCTGTGGCTTCACATGTATGTTGAAACCGCCGTTTTCGTCAGTGTCAACTATAAGCGTGTTTCCGGGGCTGGCAGAGCCTTCAATTACAGATTTGGCGACCAATGTTTCTATTTTACTTTGAAGCAGTCGCTTCATAGGCCTGGCACCATAAACAGGATCATATCCCAATGCCATCATCCGATCCAAGGCGGCGTCTGTCAATTCAATACCAAGTTCCTGCTGCTTAAGCCGGTCTTTGAGCCGTCTCAGCAGAAGGTGGATAATTTCAAGCATCTCATGTCTCTGAAGGGGTTTGAAGAATATCGTTTCATCAATCCTGTTTAGAAACTCCGGTTTGAAATGATTCTTTAGCAGATATTGCACCTGTTCTTTTGTCTGTTCTTTTAAGTTGCCTTCTTCATCAATGCCTTCCAATATCAGATTGCTTCCCAGGTTGCTGGTCATAATCAGAAGAGTATTTTTGAAATCAACCGTTCGGCCCTGACTGTCTGTGACGCGGCCGTCATCGAGTATTTGCAAGAGAATGTTAAATACATCAGGGTGTGCTTTTTCCATTTCATCAAAAAGGACCACACTATAAGGACGGCGGCGCACAGCCTCAGTTAACTGACCGCCTTCTTCATAGCCCACATAACCGGGAGGTGCTCCAATGAGCCGGCTGACTGAAAATTTTTCCATATATTCAGTCATATCAATTCTGATGAGATTGTGCTCATCGTCAAACAGATTTTCGGCCAAGGCTTTTGCCAGTTCAGTTTTACCAACTCCTGTAGGGCCAAGGAATAAGAAATTGCCAATTGGCCTTGAAGGATCCGCGATGCCGGCTCGTGAACGCAATATAGCGTCTGATACCAGCTGCACTGCCTCATCCTGTCCCACGACCCGCTGATGAAGTTCTTCGGGCAAACGCAGCAACTTTTCTCGATCTGATTCTATTAGTTTGCTGACAGGAATACCGGTCCAACGGCCTACAATACGCGCGATTTCTTCCTCTGTCACTTTATCACGTACCATACCGCTAAATCTCTCTGTTTTTTCATCAGCTTCGAGTTCGCTTAATTGCTGCTGAAGCTTAGGCAGCTGACCGTATTTTAGCTCTGCCGCCCGGCTGAGGTCATAATCTCTCTCTGCTTGTGAAATTTGAGAGCCGACCAGTTCAATCTCTTCGCGTAAATGCTGAAGTTTTCCTACTTCGTTTTTTTCATTCTCCCAAAGCGAAGTCATCTCTGCAAAGCTGTCTCTTTTTTCAGATAATTCTTTTTGTAAAAGTTCTAGGCGACCTTGAGAAAGTTTATCGGTCTCACTCTTAAGTGCGGCTTCCTCGATTTCCAGCTGCATGATCTGGCGGCGCTTTTCATCCAGTTCCTGGGGCATGCTATCCATTTCGGTGCGAATCATAGCGCAGGCTTCATCCACTAAGTCTATTGCCTTGTCTGGTAAAAATCTGTCGCTGATATAGCGATGTGATAATTTAGCTGCAGCTATCAATGCCGAGTCCTGAATTTTCACCCCGTGGAAAACTTCATAACGCTCGCGAATACCGCGCAGAATAGAAATTGTATCGTCTACCGTGGGCTCTTCGACCATCACCGGCTGAAAGCGTCTCTCAAGCGCTGCATCTTTTTCTATATATTTTCGATATTCATCAATGGTCGTAGCGCCTATACAGTGCAGCTCGCCTCTTGCCAGCATAGGCTTTAGCAGATTGCCTGCATCCATACTCCCTTCGGTTTTCCCGGCTCCTACAATGGTGTGCAGTTCATCGATGAAAAGCAGGATACGCCCGTCAGACTGCTTAACTTCAGCAAGCACGGCCTTTAATCGTTCTTCAAACTCACCGCGAAACTTAGCCCCTGCAATCAAGGCACCCATGTCAAGGGAGAAGATACTGCGGTCTTTTAGTTTGTCCGGAACATCGCCCGCTACAATACGCTGGGCCAATCCTTCTGCTATCGCTGTTTTACCGACCCCTGGCTCGCCAATGAGTACAGGATTGTTTTTGGTTTTTCGGCTTAAAATACGAATAACATCCCTGACCTCATCATCTCGTCCAATAACAGGGTCGAGTTTTTGCTTTCGTGCCAGTGTTACCAGGTCGGTGGCATATTTATTAAGCGCATCATAACTATCTTCAGGATTATCACTAGTTACCCGTGTAGCACCTCTGACTGCATTTAAAGCCGTCAAAAAGTCATTGATGTTTACATTAAACCTGGTAAAGATTTGTTTAACGGGTCTATCCGAATTCTCCAGCAAGCCCATGAACAGGTGTTCGACGGATACGTACTCGTCTTTCATACTTTGCGCGGCTTTGGCGGCACCTTGTAAAGCGTCATCCATTTCTTTGGAGATATACGCTTTATTTTGTTCCCTCGAAAGTCCCTGAACACGTGGTAATTTTTCTACTTCGTCAAGAGCAGCTTTGGTGATGGCCGCAGTATCTCTTTGCATCTTTGTAAGAAGCTGGGGGATAAGCCCCTGGGGATTTTCAAGCAAGGCAAGTAACAGGTGAGGCTGCTCGAGGGTCTGCTGATTGTATTCTATCGCCAATGCCTGAGCGCGCTGCAATGTTTCTGTGCTTTTTTGAGTGTATTGATTTAGATTCATTTGTTTCTCCTAACCTGTCATTTATTGACTATCTTTGACCTTTATAATTATATCATATCACAGGTTGATGTCAATGATTCTGACATGCTTTGTTTATCATGTTATACCCTTTTATAGTGCGCTTTACTCTTTGCTGATATAGATTATATCTTGTGTTAATGAGGGTGTTTTGATATACTTCTGCTTAATTGAGGTGAAGAAGCATGGACAACAAGAGTTTGCATCAGCCTAAAAGAACCAGATATATTGTACTGTTACTTCTTTTTGCTTTTTTTCTTTACCGCATCGATCTGTTTTATGCCCTAATCACAAGTTTTTTTGGTATTATTTCAGCTTTCATTGTGGGCATGTTAATGGCTCTTGTGATTAACATGCCCTTGCGCTTTCTGGAGCGACATTTAAAGTTTTTTCAAAAGTATAGAATCACCAGAAGTTTACGCAGAGGTGTCTGTTTAACCATCAGTGTGTTATTTGTTTTGGCTCTGGTGACTATTTTGCTGGTGGTCATTATCCCTGAAGTCATTGTAGTGGTAGAGTCACTTATAGCACGCGTACCCGATACCCTTAACCAGTTGGAAGATTGGTTAACAACCTATAATACCAATTTAAGACAGCTCATAGGAATGGCAGATACAAATGAAAACAGCATCCGAGATTTTGTAGACAGAGCAGGTAATTTTCTGGCGGGTGGCCTTAGTTACTCTTCAATCTTTGTGATCAATGTTGCGCAAGTTGTCATCAATTTTACGGTTGGTCTCATATTTGCAATTTACCTTCTTTATTCCAAAGAGCGCGTCAGAGGACAAGTGGCAGCACTTTTGAGTGCTTACCTGCCTGAGAAATATGACCATCGCATCAGTCGTGTTTTAAATTTACTCATCGACACCTATTCACGGTTTTTAGGCGGTCAAATGCTTCAGTCGCTTATTTCAGGCTTGCTCATTTGGATATTTATGGAGATTTTTGGTTTTCCTTATGCTGCCCTTGTGGCACTGCTGACGTTCATCTGTGCATTTATTCCGATATTCGGTCCCTTTATTTCAGGAGGGCTAGGCGGTTTGATGGTTTTCACCACATCTCCTGGGCAGACTGGCTGGTTCTTTTTAATGTACTTTATTATACAGCAACTTGAAAGCAGCTTTATTTATCCGCGGATTTTAGCGAATGCTATCGATATGCCTTCTATCTGGGTGCTTGTTGCCGTGACTATTGGTGGTGGTATCATGGGGGTAGCGGGAATGCTGCTACTCATTCCTTTGTTTGCAGTCGTTTATCGCTTGGTAGGCGATGATACCAAACATAGGCTCAGACAAAAAAAGGTTGAGGCATCTTATGATTGATATCACCTTTTCGCATACAAGCAAAGTTTATGATGATGATAAAGGTCTTTTTGATTTATCGATGCAGCTTCCACAAGGGGAATCATTTGGTTTGCTTGGCCCTACCGGAGCCGGAAAATCAACGGCGCTTAGTTTACTGATGGGATTTATCCGTCCCGATGAAGGTGAAGTGAATATTCGGGGAATGGATTGTGTCAAAAGGCATCATGACATTATGAAGTTCGTTGGCTTTGTTCCAAAAGACGCCAGGCTACCAAAACGAACCACAGGGGATGAGTTTATTCGTCTGATGGCAAAAGCTCGCGGCAGTGTAGGTAGAAGCCACATGCAGCAGCTTATGGAAAAACTTGATATTAATCCGCTGGGGGATTGGGCTTATATGAGTCTTGAGTCCAAAAGAAAAGTAGTTATCTTCCTGGCATTCATGCATGGTCCGGAGATACTTCTGCTCGATGACCCTTGTGCAGGCCTTGACGCAAACGGGCGAAATGCCGTGCTTGATTTGATTGATGAGCAAAGAAAAAAAGGCAAAACAATTCTAATGACTTCTCATGTGTTTGAAGAAGTGCAGAGGAGCTGCGATAGGGTGGGCATCATTCGGGAGGGCCGCCTGGTGACAGTGCAGTCTGCAAAATCACTTCAGTACACACGTCAAAAAGTTTACCATATTACTTTTGAAAGTATAGACCAGGCTTCGGCTTTTTCTCAGGAGTGGGAAACAGGAGTGGAATTGCTGCGAAACAGAGTCATTGTCGCCATTCCTGGCAGTCCTCAGGTTTTGTTGAGTACTTTGTCAAAATATACAGTGCTTGATTTGGTTGGGGGACGTGAAGAAATGGATGCGAACTTCTTGCGTTCCTTTGGGGGAGATTTAATTTAATGCGAACGCTGTTTTTCTTTCAGTTAAAAAAGCAACTGCGCTTGGCACTCTTGTTTGGATTGCTCATGGCTATATTTTCTGTCACTGTCGTTTTTTTATTCGATGATGAATCGGGACGTGTTCTTGATGAGCTCAGGGCTCAAGCTCCAGGCATTTTCGAGGCATTCCGTATTTATGGCAGCCTTGGCTTACTTGATTATATGATCTCCTTGCTATACGGGTTTTTAATCCCGGCGCTTGGCAGTTTGCTGGCAGTGATTGTGTCTTCCCGATTATTACCCGCACAAATACAAACAGGAGAACTTACTTACTATTTGGCTCTGCCTGTGAGCCGGTACAGATTGGTTTTAGTGAAAGCAGCTGTAGTGGCTGCATGCTTGGTGATTGCACTTTTTATAAACAGTGGGGTCACTGTTTTGGCGGTCATGCTGATGAAGCCGCAGGCATTTAACCTGAGTTGGTTTTTTGTTTTAAGTATAGGCACACTATTTCTTTTTCTGATGAGCACTGGCATCGCCATGATGATTGCCTGTTTGGCGCAAGAGCGGCAAAGGAGCAATCGCCTGAGTCTTCTTGTATATTTCTCCTTGTTTATATTGTCGATGATTGGCCAGGTGAAGGCTTTCCCCGGGTTTCTAAAATATTTAAGCATATATTCTTTGTGGAATACCCAAGCTTTACTGACAGGTCGTATCCTTAAATCCAGCCTTTTGATGCCATTGATAGGC